>CAYNNV010000001.1:0-62093 GCA_964398625.1 uncultured Sangeribacter sp.
TACAATTAGGAAATGAATGGTCTTTTTTATCCTACCATTTTACAATTAATCTCAAGTTTATAGTGTCACTTGATACAGCCTCTCTGATTAGTCAGACTCGGTGGAATTTAGAATTTCGTCATGGCACCTGCAAAGAGCACAATTCCGGTTGATTCCTCCCTTACGAGATATACAAACGGCCGGTTGATAATTACTTTTTGTATATCGTGAATTCCCAGTGGCGCATTCATAAAAGAGCCTGCACCGGCTTCCGTACCTTCTTCATTTACTTTAATTTTTGCTGCATGAATACCGTGATTGAGATAAAGCGCCATATCCTTTACAAAGTAATAAGAATCACTGTTAATTAGCTCGTACTTCTCAAGGATCTTGCGGAATTCCGGTGTTTCATTACACTCAAATTTAGGCATACTCAGCTTAATACCATATTGTATGTCTCTGGAATCCAGCAAGTCATTCACCTTTTCGGCTGTGAGGCGTTGCATCATCTCGTCAAAACTGAGAATATCACTTTCGGCTATATCAATATTGTCGGGATAAAACAGCGTCATACTATAATTGCCGTTGCCATACGGAAGCGTGATGCAGTTTAGTCCATCAATACTACTAAACGGAAATGCTACATAAGGAAATACTTCTTCATTATACATATAATTGATCTCGGCTTCTGTCCCGTCAATATTATAAAAAGTACCTTCAAATGTGAGTTTAGAATCAAATTTGTTTTCCCATTCAGCCTTCAGGTAAGCTGTGTTAAGCAAGGCGAAATACGATGATTCCAATGGCTCCCTCAAAAAATTATCTATAAGACCGTAAGTCTTTTCATTCACAAATGTGTTGATGGCATTCATCCCTTCCACTCCATTGGGGTCGTGGCCTCCATCCTCAGCATTGAAATAGGCTTTTATCACATTTTTGTACGGCTCATTAATTTCTAATCCATTTTGAATCCAATAAGAATTGCTAAACTCAAGTTTCACCTTCTCGGGATCGAGCTGAGGAAGAGCATTGACGATATGATAATTCAATTCATTAATCTCTTTAAGATCTGTATTTGCATCATATCCTAAAGCCATAAGAATCTTACTTTTCGCATTATCATCAGCTCCATTTACTGCCATTGAGAGTGTTGAGAATATGCTTACGGGGCTGATTACCATATTTTTATTTTTGTCTTCATTGATTTCAAGCCCGGCATTCAGAAGTCTCAAAGCAAAATCAGTAGAACGATCTATATCTTGTTGAGAAATTGCATCTATATCGGGTTCGGGAAGCACAATCTCCTCGGCTACGGGAGTCTGCGGTTCGGCAGGTATAGGCTCGGGAGTGTCAGTCGTGCCGCATGAAGCTAACATCGCAGCAACAGCTCCAAATAAATAAATTCTTTTCTTCATATCCATAAGATTTTAAGATTAATACTTTGAGTTGTCGGCTGCTAATGTAAACAAAGTTTTTCAAAATCGCAAATATTTTGAAAACTATTTTTTCAAATCTGCGTCAGAAAGAATAGCAAAATGTCGATTTATAATAACAAAATGACAAGTTGTAAGGTTAATAAAAAGATTTTTATAGCTATAAAATTTACATAATTCAAGGAATTCGGATATTTTGCCGGCAATTTGCTATTGTCGTTTTGAGGATACTTTGAACTATACTTTCATTTTCTATTCCCGATAGGATTGGGGTGGAGACGAACTTTTTGTGTGACGGAGGCGTTTGACAAATAAGGAGATGGAAATCTGCCGTGTAATTTTTAATTGCTTCTTGCTTAATCATCAAATCTTTACTTATTAATTATGAAAAAAATAGTTTCTCTGATTTTACTTGTGGCCTGTATAGCTATTCCTATGGCTGCTCGTGATAAAGTCTCCCGTGACATCAATGTGCTTCCAGCTGCTGCACGCACTATGATTAATACTCATTTCGGCAAGACTGGGATAAATCATATTAAGATAGACAAAAAAACATTCGGAGGCGTGGAATACGACGTGATTCTCAATAACGGTACTGAGATTGACTTCGACTCCAAAGGACAGTGGAAAGAGATAGACTGTGGATCCAATGCAGTGCCCTCTGCCTTGATTCTTAAGTCAATCAGTGATTATGTGGCAAAGAACTACAAGGGCCAGAAGATTGTCAAGATAGAAATTGATAAAAATAAGTACGACATTGAGCTGCTTAACGGTGTAGATCTTGAATTTGACCGATCAGGTAAATTCTTGCGAGTGGATCGCTGATACCGGAAATAAGTAGTAATCTATAAAATATGCAACGCCCGTGAAAGCGTTGCATATTTTATTATAACGTTGTTGACAAACGTGTATATCAGCGGGTGATGATAATCTTGCGTGTCTGTGAGCCACGGCGCATTATGTAGATTCCCGGCTCGGAAGGGCGCGCAGCAATAGCCGTGCCGCCGAGAGTGAAATATTCTGCTTGTCCAAACGCTTCGTCAGCCTCGGGAATATCTGCGACCACTAATTCTGCTGTGAGATCCTGATGCTCGTCAATCCATGCGGCATTATTTCGCAATGTGTTTTCAATGTTTAGTCCTGAGTCGGTTGTTAATGTCCAAACATCAATCTTAGTCCAGCGATCATTGTTTGATTCAAAAGGCACATCCAAATCAATCATCCAATCCCGAAAGTCGGCTATTACTTCCTCAAGTTTGCCTGATCGGTAAAAAGCATTCCATTCCTCCCGAAATACCCTGTTGAATTCCGGATAAAGCATAGCGCGCGGTAGCCAGTGCATATCGGCAATGGAGGTGGTTGTGGGGTCAAGAGGGAGATAAGAAGTCTTATTAAAAGCACCGCAGGTGATGTCCCAAAGCGGGCCGCACTCCCATTTAGAGTCGTTGCCCTTATCACGGTGGATATAGAAAGAGCCGGAATAACCGTCGCTGTCATGAAAAAGTTCGCGCACAATGAAATAGCGTGCCAAAGATCGAAGGTCAAGTTTGTCAGCCCATTCCGGAGAGTCGAGAGGAGATTCATAAAGCTGTCGGTTAAGCTCTGAAAGCTCATCGGTTATCCATTCCAACTGTTCCTTTGAGAGCTCCTCGGGGCTTTTGAATGTGAAGCGAATTGAAAGGCTTGGAGTTTCCTCAAATTCTATCTGGGCATCATCATAGTAATTGTCAATCTCAATGAGCCAGCCATAAGGGATAATCTCTGAGTCGGTTGCGCCATCTTCCTGCTCGAATATGTTGAGGCGATCCTCAGCTATCTTTATAGTTTCGGTGAGGAAATATACTCCATCGTAACGGCCGTTAAGCACAAGTTCCACTGCCTTCATCCCGGGCTGCCAGCCCATTCCGAGCCGGCGCGCTATCTCAAAGCCGGTGTAGTTAGTTGCCCATTCGTTGCCGGCGCAGTAATGGGCCAGCAGAGCGAAGTGTTTGCTTGCAGGGAGACCGAGTATTGAGGTCTTTTTGCTAAATTTCAGCTTGTAGGGTTTCTTTACGTGCTGCCATGTAGTATTACCTCGACCGCGGATAGTCAGCTCTATCGGATCATCTTTCGATCCCAAGGCCTCCACACCTTCCAGACCGCAAGGGTCAAGATATAATCCTGCGGGAATCGGAGTGACCTTATCAACTATAGGAGCAGCCTCTTCGGTGTTGATGTAGATTACCGGGAGCTTACCGCTTTGGAGAGAGGCAGGAAAATCATCGGACGTGCCTGCCGGGTCTATGTATGGCTCCGTCTCTGACTGAGCGAGAATGGGAGAAAAAGAAAAGAATATTATTAATAAAAAAAGTGAAAAACGAGTCATAATCTCAATACAGTTATTTTTATCCGGAAATTTCGAGATGCAAAGTTACACGCTGTAGATAAAATATGCAAATTATTAACTATTTATAACAATAATATGCTATTGTGAATTTTCTTTTGAATTTTCATGGGAAATGGAATGAAATGAACTGCAGTATATTTGTATGTGACGATAATAAATAGTAATTTTGCGAAAATTGTAAGTCATTCATTATTTTAGTATGAAAAAGATATTTATTACTCTATTGGCGTGTATGGCTCTTACAGCAATTGCGCCTCATGCTTCAGCCAGAGTCACAAAAGAGGAGCAGAAAGAATTGAAAAAAGCCGATAAGCAGAATCGTGCAGCTCTAAAAAGCAGCGTGGATAAAGCGGCTAAGAAAGAGGCTAAGAAATACCTGAAGGAGGGCTGGAAGGTGATGCCAGGAGCTTTACCCCTCGAGAAGCAGCTTGATCGCTCATATGTGATGCAAATGGATATCAACAGCGATGGGGAGCCTACCTACATCATGGGTGAAGGTATGTCAAACGGCAGAAGTTACGACGTGGCCAAAAATGCCGCTATCGTAGTTGCAAAGCAGAATATCATGCAGCAGATTGAGACAGCGATGACCGGCTCTACCGAGCTTCAGCTCGCCTCCGGCGACGGCCAGCAGATTGAAAATGTAATCACTGTAGCCAAGGGTATTCTCTCTCAGGAGCTTTCTCGCGTCACTCCCGTTACCGAAATCTATCGCCAGAATAAGAACGGTTCTTACGATGTACTCGTAAGAGTGGCTTATTCTTCAGAAAAGATTCGTTCCACTTTCGAGCGCGCAGCTAAGGAGAAGCTCGGCGATCGTGCCGATAAGCTCCTTGAGCAGATTGACAAGATGTTTGAAGAATAAATAAAGGCCTGCTCTTCCTTTGTGTAATAAAAGGAGTGTCTGAGTGAATTCAAGGATATTCACAATTATTGCAACATTACTGATAGCTTTCCTTCCGGCGGTCGCTGCTGATTACGTGATTGCCGAAGGGAGCGCTATTATTGTGGCTAATTATGGCGAAACCACTGAGGCGCTTAAGGCCCGTGCACTTGCCCAGGCAAAAAACAATGCCATTATCGGTAAGTTCGGTGAGCGCAACGTATCATCCTCAACGCTGGTGATGACCAACGACATGACCAATACCCACAGCTCCTTTCAGTCGCAGGCTGCCGGTGAGTGGCTCGGTGATGTGGTGCCTCCCGAGTTCAAGATTTCAGGCGATGCCAATGCCGTGTCTGTGGAAGTGAAAGTCAAGGGTAAGATACGGAAAATACCCGACTCCCGTTTTGATACCGATGTGACACTGCTGCGCAACGGCACCGGCGATAACTTCAAGGGTGGTACTGAGTTTTTCGATAAAGACGATATATTCCTTAAGTTCGTCTCCCCGGTAGATTGCTATGTAGCGGTCTATCTATTAGACCCAAAATTTTCCTCCTGCCTCCTTCCATACTCAGGTCACTCAGGCGATGCCGTGTTTGTTCTTAACAATCTTCCCTATATCTTCTTCAGTAAGGATTACCCGTCAGGAAGAGTTGACCGACCCGGTGAGGGTGATCCATCTGCCGTGGCCACTTACTACCTGATGGCCGATGTGCAGGAGATAAATGAGCTTTATGTGATATATTCCAAAAAACCGTTTGTCAAGGCTCTTGACAGCAACAATGGAGTAGGATTGCCACGCCAACTTTCAGTTGAAGAATTCCAGAAGTGGCTCACTGAATTGCGCACTAAAATGCCCGAGGTGAATCTCAAGACTATCCAGTTTACCATATTTCCAAAGTAGATCAACAGTTACCAACATAATAAATCAATATACCTGATGCACTTTTTCACTTTTATTGAAAAGAACTCTTTCATACGCAAAAGCATAGCTCTGCTTCTTATTGCGGTGATGCTTTCATCTTGTTCGAGCCGTGTGGGCACTATTCAGATCAAAGGCTCACAATCTGTCCACGAGCCTATTACGATGACCATATACGGGAAGAAAGAGACAACCGTGGAAAAAATCTCTCGCCTTCCGGTCACACTGCGTCTGGGATATGACAATGTACCGGCGCGAGTAACCTTCTCAAGCGAGTTGCACAACTTTTCCGATGTCTACATAGATAAGCGATATACCGGAAGTCACAGCTCCAAATTCTGGAACCGTGGCGGTAACACGCTAATTACCCTCGGCGTGATTGCCGCAGCTGCCGGTGGCTTGGGTTATATTGATACCAGAAAAGAGGCGGAAAAAGCCGAAAACGATGAGAAGAAGCAGTTGCTCCCAAGCAGCGTAAACCGTACCCTCCTATATGGAGGCGGCGGTGCTACGATACTCGGCATAATCTTCCGAGGCATAGGGAGCGCCCGCTCCAATGCTACGCTGTATGAGATGGAGCAGAAAAATTACGTCACCCAAATTACCGACAATCTTGAACGCTTCGACGTATTCGCCAAAAATTATGTCACTTCGCGTCTTGACAAATGGCGCATGAAGAATGAATACGAATCCTCGGAAGTCTACGCCCGACGGGTGAATGCGTCGTCCATTAAAGAAAAGCAGGAAATGCTTCTTGATGAAGCAGTGGAAGAATTTATCAGAAGACAGAGCCCGCAAGATAAAATCACATACTCCATAAACCCTTACGACGCTGACAATCAGACTTTCCTTGTGACCTCAAATTACGGTAATCTCGTAGTGCCGGTGGCTGCGGCTTTTGCTAAGGAATTTAAAGACAATTTCCATAGTGGTGTCAAGAAGACACCCGCCTTCGGAGTTAACGAGAAGGATATTGTAGTGACTGAATGTAACTTCATAACTCCCTCCGGACGTATGTTCAGTGCCAATACTAACAATGCCGTGGCTTACAATGAGTTCCTCCAGAATCCGGCGCAGAAGGGCGTGAAAGTTGACCTTAACCTCAATCAGGTCACATCATACGCCAACCGCAACAGCATAGGCAAAGCCTCTTACCAAGCAGTAGGTAATGATCGTGTTGACAGCGACATCCCTTCAGGCAAGAGCAATGAAGACCTCTATGTGGTAATCATCGGCAATGAGAATTATGACCCCGATACAAAAGTGAAGGATGTGCCCTTTGCCCATAACGATGCCAATATCTTCCGCCAATACTGCGAGAAGACTCTGGGAGTATCAAGCGACCATATTAAATTCTTCACCGATGCCACACGCAACAAAATGAACAGTGCCGTGAGCTGGCTTGGCAATTTTGTCAAAGCTGCTAATAATGCAGGCAGGGAGTCGAAGGTGATTTATTACTATGCCGGACATGGAGTGCCCGATATGGTAAACAATAAGTCATACCTACTCCCGATTGACGGCTATCCCGATGACTTCAGCACAGCCGTCAAGCTCGATGATCTCTACAGCAGTCTTGCATCACTCGGTGCAGCAGAGTGTGTAGTCTTTCTTGACGCATGCTTCTCCGGTGTTGAAACCACCGATAATTCAAGAGCCGTAGGCCAGCATGTAGCACCGCAAGAGAAGCCCGTATCAGGCAATCTCGTGGTTATTTCAGCGGCTTCCGACAAGCAGACATCCAATCCCTTTACCGATAAGAGCCACGGCATATTCACATACTATCTGCTCAAGAAACTCAATGAGGGAAAAGGTCGCGATAGTCTCGGTGAGATATTTGATTATCTAAGCCGAAATGTAAACCATACATCCATGGAGAAGTGGTCAAAACCACAGACTCCTACCGTTAATCCGTCTCCCGGATTAGAAGGTTGGAGAGATATGCGTCTTGTGAAGTAAAGAATCGCCTATGACTCCTACGCGCTTACTGACCGCCCTGCTGCCGGCTATGGTGCTTATCCTCTTTGCCCCGGCTTCATCGTTCGCTCGACCGGATACGCCGCGCGAGCGTATGGAGGCTGTAAAGGCTCAAGCCAAAGCTCGCCATAAAGAGGCTAAGAACCGATCCAAAAAGATGATGGACGACGCCCGCTCAAGAGCTAATGCATTGTTTGCAGAGACGCTACGAAAAAGCTGGCAGGAACGCGATTCGGAAGCGCCGGTGGTAAGACCTGATGATAAACCCGTAGTCGTGCCTCCACCGCCTCCGCAAGTAGAGCCGGTGGAGACGCGCCCCGTGGTCATTGAAGAGGTGGTGAAGCTTCCGTCACTCCTTCCCGACCTCGACCCGATCTTTGAAATCTCACTCGACGATATCTCGCTCCCGCCTCTCGTAACTAACCCGGATGTAGCCCCGAAGCCTGACGTTAAGCCCGTGGAGAAGCCCGTATCACCGGCCTCTACAGTGACTGTTGACTTCTTCGGCACTAATCTCACATTGCCGAAGATAACCTCAATTTCTGCTCCTGCCGGTACTTCGGAAGAAGCCATAGCCTCGGCTTGGACGAAGATGTCGGCCTCTATTCCGGCAAGTGTGCCGGCAGCGCTTCAGAACGCTCGGCGTGAGCTTGACCTCTGCGACTGGGCCTGTCTCCTCCTTGCCCGTAAGTATGCAGAAACCACCGGAAATATATCAGACAATCGTGTTGCACTCCTGTTTACTTGGCTCATGTCGCAAGCCGGATATGATGTGCGGTTAGGTCGCTCCGGCAGTCGCCTTGTGCCTCTTTTCGCATCGGAATACCTCATTTATCAGCATCCATACTTCTCCATTGGGGGGAAGCGCTATTACCCACTCGACCGTCAGACCGGGTCTATGGCAATATGTCAGCAGTCATTCACCGGCTCCCGGCCGTTGTCCATGACCGTAGGAAAAAGAATGAACCTTACTCCCTCTCCTTCAGCGCCGCGCTCGCTTGAAGCGCGTGGCATAGAAGCCAAAGTAGTTACTGACCGTAACCTTATAGATTTCTACGCCCAATTTCCCGCTTCACAATACTCAGACTCCGAGGAAAGCAGATGGGCTATACTTGCCGCCACACCACTTTCCGAATCCGCTCGCAACTCGCTTTATCCGGTACTTAACGATGCTATAAAAGGAAAGAATAAGGCCGAAGCTGTCAATATAATACTCCGCTATTTACAGCATGGACTCTTATACAAATATGATGAAGAGATATGGGGGCAGGATCGTGCATTCTTCCCCGAGGAGACACTCTACTATCCTTACGCTGACTGTGAGGACAGAGCCGCGCTGTTTGTGCGGCTCGTCAAAGACCTTACCGGGCTGCCGGCGGCGCTTGTTGTTTATCCGGGGCATGTAGCTGCCGCAGTAGCATTTCCTACTCATGAAGAGGGTGACTATCTCACCATTTCCGGTCGTCGATTCTTGATATGCGACCCCACATATATTGGAGTAGGCATAGGAGTATCCATGCCCGATCTCCGCAATCAGCCCGTAAAAGTAGTGGAAGTCTAACCGCAACCTTTACTTATACTCATACTTGTATAGCTGCGGTTAATACTCTATGAGTCTAAGCGGAGCAATGGTATCGTTACCGGCAGCCGGAGCTCAGCGCACCCCCGACAATTATTAACCGGACAGAGAATTATTTCCTGCCGGCTGCTAGCGTTTAATGCTTACCTTATATTCTGGATTATAATTTACCCCGAACAACCTATTATCCTTCAAGTAATCGATTTGTTTAAAATGAACACAATTTGTAGCAATTGAAAGCGCAGGGAATTTCTTTGTTCCCTTCGATTTATATAATATGCACATTGAAGTCCCGTAGTAATCATTCAGTCTATAGAACCGACACATAGTACAATACCTTATCCCTAATCCTGATTCCGATAATTTTCTGAATGCAAAATCCCAATCGATTGGCGCTCTTGATTCTATTCGGAAAGTTGAATTATCTATCTCTGCAGGGTTTTGGCTCAGGCATTTCACCTTACCATCGAAATCATCAATTCCGTCAAAATGAAAATATCCCTTTGAATCTATCCAAAATCGAAATTTATATGCTTGATGTAAAGAGTCGGGAACCTCGAATGTATTTGCCTTAAAATTGTAAAAACGAATTTTATTATCCTTCTTTCCCAACCAATGGTTTTCATCTACATTGCATTCATTGATCGATGCGGTCCTTACAATCTGTTCAATGTCTTCTTCAGATTCAATATGAATCTCAATGATACGATGGCTTGAATTCAACTTTTCTTCAGTTAATTTCTCTGTCATGTATAAGTTTATAAGAATAGGAGCTGTATTATTCTTATGATTACTGATAAGTAAATCAGCCCGACAGCCATCTATGTTAACATCCCTTTGGCAATAGTCATAATATTTCTTGAGATCAAAACTCTTTTTAGAAGTCCATGTGCAAGGTTGTTTTGTTCCTAAAGGACACTCCTTTATTGCACACGTAGTTTTTGGATAAAACGATATAGTAAAATGTGGCGTTTTGTTAAAACACTCGCAAATACGTTTCTTTGCCACACTGTGTAGATATGATTCATAACTACAATTTTCCGGATCGCTCTTATGAGCAAAATGCCATCGTCTTATACTTCCTTGTCTGGGAATCATAATTCCCCCACAACAAGGACAATAATAATCAATTCCTTTTACTGCATCTGTCACCTTTATAAGAAGTCCACTCTTATCCGTAGAGTATAAATAATCCTGCTTTAATCCCATATCAAATGTCTACTAAATCAATTTTTTTACCAAGAGAAGCTGCAATTTTTGATAATATGTCAATTCCCACTGAATATTTGCCGTTTTCAATCCTGCTTAAATTCGCTGCATCAATACCAGCCAGTTTCGCAAGATCTCGTGCTTCAATTTCTCTTTCCTCCCTTATTTCTCGTATTCGGTTGCCTATGCGAATGCGTTCAACTTGTCTGTCGCCCGAACTTATACCCATAAAATGCACACCATTCCGGATAGCATCTCTCCAGATATTATTAATCATAAGCTCTTTGTCAGCAGAGTAATTCTTGTCGAAAATCGTCTCTATAAGTCGCAACTCATATTTACGATATTCTTCACTAATATATTTGCCGATCGGGCACATTACCTGAAATACTTCACCATCCGGGGCAGTGACCTTCACGATTTTTGAGTCTAAAACTTCAGCTCGCGTTTTAAACTCCTTAGACATAAATTTTTTAATATTTTTTTTCATAAAGATTTTGTGCCGTATTTTAAGTGTTGCCGCCACTTTTAAATTTCGAGGCAAAGTTAGAAAGAAAATTTCTAATTGGCAAATACGACAATTGGTAATTGTGTAAAATATCAATTGAAGCCGCTTCAATTGCTGTGATTATTTTTTATGAAACAATATGTCAACTCAGCAACCAAGTATTTGAAATAAACAATTTCAAAGAAATGCTGACGGTGGAAAATCATTACATAATAGTAACGAATATTTCTGCTAGTACTCCCGGCGGACTTACATTGCACGGAGTTTTTGATGCGTTTTTTCGGGAAGATTTGGATATTTCACGCCATTGGGCTAACTTTGCAAAAATCCTTAACTCAAGATTAGATCATGAAAGAACCGGATCGCATACTTGCGGAGAAACTCCTCCAGATTCGCGCTATTATTTTGCAGCCTGAAAATCCCTTTACATGGGCTTCAGGCTGGAATTCACCAATCTATACCGACAATAGAAAGACGCTCTCTTATCCCGACGTGCGTACTTTCATCAAAATCGAACTCAGTCGTCTTATCGCTGAGAATTTCCCTGAATGCAATGCTATCGCAGGCGTAGCTACAGGAGCTATCGCCATGGGTGCACTCGTGGCTGATCTGCTTGGGCTGCCATACGTTTATGTCCGCTCTACTCCCAAAGATCATGGCCTCGAGAATCTCATTGAAGGCTCTCTGAAGCCCGGTAGCAAGGTAGTAGTCGTAGAAGATCTCGTCTCCACCGGAGGAAGCTCTCTTAAAGCAGTTGACGCTATCCGCAATGCCGGATGCGAGGTGGTTGGAATGACTTCAATCTTCTCTTACGAATTCCCGCTCGCAGTCAAGCGTTTCCACGAAGCTGACGTGCGCCTTATACCGCTCTCCACTTACTCCAAGATGCTGGAAGTTGCGCTTGAAGCTCACTACCTTAACGAAAAAGATCTTGACACACTCCGCGAATGGCGCAAGGATCCTGCCAACTGGATCCCCTCTGCTAATTCCGTATTGTAATTTAACATACTAACGCAATGGCTTCATATAAAAGTGAGGAAGTGACCATCCTCGCGCCGGCGAAGAAGGTCTATGCAACTCTCTCGGATACGGAAAATCTTCACCGTCTCCTTGCAAATATTCCTGAAGACAAGATTCCCGAGCAGCATCGCGACATGCTGAAGCAGATATCAGTTGATGGCGACAGAATATCTATAGCCGGCGGACCCACCGGCAGCATAGTTCTTGAAGTAACTCGCCGCCAGGAGCCGGACCTTATTGAACTTTCCGGCGTAGGACTGCCAATTTCAATTAAGATGATTATTTCCATCTTTATTGTAGATGACTTCAGCTGCAAGGCTCGTGTGCAGATTGACGCAGATATTCCCATGATGCTTCGTCCGATGGTTGCCGGACCGCTTCAGAAAGCTGCAGACCAATTCGCAAGACTTCTCGCAGGAATACCATATAACTCAATAGCCGACTGATGAGCCGGCGCAATGGAGTAACTGCATTGATTGCTTTGGCTCTTTCGGCCATCTTCTTCGGAGGGTGTGCCAAAGAGCTTATTGACAATCGTATACCTTCTTATCCCGTATATATCAATCTCAACAATCCGGGCCTGTGGGCTACCTACGGAGTTTCCGGCATTGGTACTTATCGCTACTTCATAAGAGAGCAGCGACTCCCGGCCGGTTTCGCATATCTCGAAAGCACTTATACAGGCTTTGGCGGAGTTCTGCTTTTCGGAAATGCCCCATATTTTGTTGATGACGGGCCCACAGCTCCCTGTATGCCGGTGGCTTACGATCTCGCTTGTCCAGTGGAGGCGCGTCAGGATGTAAGAATATATATTGACGATGATACATTTCAGGCTATATGCCCGGTATGTCGTTCGCACTATGACGTGATGGGCGGGGGCTATCCGCTGCAAGGGCCGGCTAAAGAGTTACACTATGCGCTCACTCCCTATCGGTGCCTCGGAAGCTGGCCTTCGGGTTTTACTATTACTTATTGAGAGGCTAATTTTAGCAGACTGAGGAGATGGAGAATATTCTGGGCATGATATGGCGTGGTCTTGCTATCGGCATCATTATCTCGGCGCCGATGGGTCCCGTAGGAATACTCTGCATACAGCGTACCCTTGCAAAAGGGCGCAGAGCCGGTTTTTTTACCGGTGTCGGTGCTGCTGCATCAGATCTGTTTTATTGTCTGCTCACCGGCTTCGGACTGTCATTTATAGAAGAATTCCTGGAGCGTAATCAGAATGTGATTCAACTTTTAGGCTCGCTCGTGTTGGTAGCTTTCGGTTATTACCTTTACAGAAAAAATCCATCCGGGCGTATCCGCCCCCACAATCCTGACAGCGGAGAAGCGACTGAGGAGACGTCGCAGAAGAAGATCGACCGTAACAATATCCTCGCAGGCTTCCTTTTCACATTCTCCAATCCTCTTATTATCCTCTTGATTATCGGGCTTTTCGCCCGGTTTAATTTCCTCCTTCCCGAGCTGGGATGGCATCACTACATCTTCGGATATCTCTTCATCGTGGCGGGAGCATTGTCATGGTGGTGGGTCATAACTTACTTTGTAGATAAAGTGAGGGCGCACTTTAATCTCCGCTCTATGTGGCTGGTAAATAGAATTATAGCGTGTATCATCTTCATTTTTGCTCTTGTTGGTATAATCACTTCTATCGTTGCAATGTGTTGATAGGAATGATCCTCTTTTTGGGTATCCTCTCGGCTGCGGCTAAAACACCGGTTTTCCCCGATTCAATATGCAGCGGTCAATATCCACGTCTTGTCCCGGCGAGTGAGGATGCAACTGAGATTACGTTTCCAATTGAGGCTGATTCCCTCTACAACTTCACCCTAATTGTGCGCAACAATCATAATTCACCGCGCAAGAACTATCGTGTCACAGCTTCTGACGGCAGAAAAATGGTTTTTCGCTCTCCTCAATGGGGTATTATCTTCGTCGGTGCCGGTGAAGAGCAAACCGTTTCAGTCACCTTCAGCATAGTGGAAGAGACTGAGCAGCTTGAGCCTCAGACATGCACTAAGATGACAGTAAGCACAGGCGATACTATAGAGATTATCAAGACTTTTAAGCCTTCGCAGTTCCCGTGGCGTACTCCTGCAATTCTAAGCTGTAGCGTTGATGGAGCAGAGGCGGTGGTCAGTGGCGGCACTGACAGTAGGAATACATTGTGGAGCGGTAGAATACCCTTTGAAGTGCGGGAAATAGGCATTACTGCTGCCCCGGGAAGCGATATCGAGCTGCTCCATACATCACTTATCGCAACCCCTCAGCAATTTATAAAGGCAGGTAAATGGGCTGACCCGTACTATCTTGACGCTGTGCTTTCTCACTCAGCCGATCCGCTGGTAGGATACTGGGCTCTTCTTGATGCTACTTATGAAGCCTCCAATACTCAATCCGGTGGTGATTATCTACTGGCGGCTGTAGCTGAAGATGAGAAATATACGCTCATATACCTTGATGGCTGTCGCACTCAAGAGTGGCAGCCCGGTATGCCCAAGGCTTTCTTGCGACCCACATCTATACCCGGCGTATACAATGTGGAGTGGCGCGAGGCCCATGGAGGGAAGGTGAGTGAAAGCGTCAAGGCTCAGCTTGACAACGGAATACTTACAATTTATTTCCCCGCTTCCGGGGCTACTCTGCGTTTTAGTGCTGTAGACAGAAATCCTGTATTAAAACACTGAGTCTAATCGCGGGTAGTCAGCCCCAGAGTAAGAAATGATATCCGCACGTCCGGCTGAGCATGGAGAATGGAAACCGCTGAAGAATATAGAGTCGCTCCGGTGGTGAAAACATCATCAGTGAGAAGGATGTGTTTCCCGGCAAGACTTTCGGGGTTTCTAAGCCTGAAGATACCGATAGTGTTTCCCTTTCGAGCTTCATGGGAGAGGGAAGTCTGAGAACGGTGAGGACGTGATGCTTTCAGAAGTGTTGCCACAGGTATTCCGGTGGCATCGGAAATACCGCGGGCCAGATATTCACTTTGATTGTATGTGCGCCGGATATACTTGAGAAAATGTAAAGGTACGGGTATCAAATAGTCTATGTCGCTAAAAAAACCTGTATCCTTTATTTCGTATGCGAGGCGTGCCCCGAGCATACGCGCAAGATCAGGACAATGACGATATTTGAAGTAGGCCACCAGTTTAGCCACATCGCCCCCCGGTGCATAATGTAGCAACGATACGGCTCTTTCAAAAGGAATAAGCCCGGCCAGTCGCTCCTCAGGTATTGTCATACCCTGCAGCCTACGGCGCACGCGAGGCAGACTATGGAAGCATC
This sequence comes from uncultured Sangeribacter sp., assembly GCA_964398625.1. Taxonomy (GTDB): domain Bacteria; phylum Bacteroidota; class Bacteroidia; order Bacteroidales; family Muribaculaceae; genus Lepagella. Next base: position 15,188 of record CAYNNV010000001.1, read on the forward strand.
GAAGACATAAAAACTTCTCCCCTGATGGCAATGGTTTGTCGCAAAGCAAGCAGGTGCGGGGCAGTGCTACATCGGCAATATCGTCAATTATCTTCCTGATAATATTCATCTTCGCGAATCTTCTTCACTATTTCACCTATCGCACTGAATATCAATGATGACTCAAATCCACGAGCCGTCAAGCGCCTGGCAATCTTCATGCGTCCGGTATTGACGGTAGGATCGCAACCCGCCATAGCAGCTTTAAGCGCCCGCCTTAAAGCCTCTTCATACTCCTCCGGCGTAATTTGCTCCAAGGCCTCGTCAATTGATGTAGTATCAATGTGTTTAGCGCGAAGTGCAGCACGAATCTTATATCTGCCCCAGCAGGAAAATCTTACCTTGTCATTGGTATATGCCCTTGCATATCGCCCGGCATTTAGAAAATCATGCTCCTCAAGCCAATCTATTATTTCTCCGGCGGCAGAGCGGGCTATGCCGAGGCGTGAGAGTTTGGTAAGGATATCGAAAGGAGCCTGTTCGCTACGGGCACATAGCGTTGCCATGCGTTCGCGAGCCTCTTCAGTAGTGAGAGGGCGCCGTTTAATTCTCATGGTCAGATGGTTTTCTGGCGTAAGCAAAGCGCATACGTCCGTAGGAATCACGTATTATATCCACATCAGTCAATCCGGCTCCTTTAAGCATACTGCTTATCTCCGCACAGAAGCGTGGATTGATCTCAGCCCAGAGAGTGCCTGACGGTGCCAATCCGAGAGCGGCTACTACGCTGAGGCGCCGGTAGAAGATCAGAGGATCATCATTCGGTACAAACAGAGCTTCGTGAGGCTCATAATTTACCACTTCCGGGTCCATATCGACTTTCTCTTCAAGAGGAATATAAGGTGGGTTGCTCACGATTATATCCAGCGATTCAGTCGCCGGTGTAAAAGAAAAAATGTCATCTTCCATCACCGCAACTTTTCCTTTCAGCCGCCGGGCATTTTCGGCTGTTAGTGCCACGGCTTTTGCTGAGATATCAAGAGCTGTGACTCTCGCAAAGGGAAGAGATAAGGCCAGCGATACAGCAATGCACCCGGTGCCGCAGCATAGGTCGAGCACACGCAGATCGCTCTGCTCCTTGTAGCGGCTTACTATCAAGTCAACCAGCTCCTGAGTTTCCGGACGCGGAATCAGTACACCCGGCTCAACCTTGAAGTAGCGGCCGCAGAAATACTCCTCTCCGACAATATACTGTATAGGCTCGTGAGCCTTTAGTCTCGCAATAATTTTCTCAATTTCCGACACGATAAAGGGTGAAAATTCGTCAGAAAGATGCACCGCCATATCTACGGCGTTCCATCCCTTGAGCCATCGCATTATGATGCGGGCGTAAGTACCCGCTGCGTCCTGCCCGGTGATCGGTGCAAGGCTGTGTATAAGGTCAGTAGGTGTCATGGCAGAAAAATTTTAAGTAAAATTATAAAATAAAAATGAAAAAGAGGATTATTCAAACAATTTTTTTTAAATTTGCGCCGTGGTAAAGAAGTTGCACTTGAATTCTTACCCGTACAGTATCAACAGTATAATCGGGTTCTAAAATTGGAAATGGGAAAAGAGTTTGATGAAAAAATGATGCGACGTGCCTTGCAGCTTGCTCGCTTCGGCTATGGATCGGTCTCTCCCAACCCAATGGTAGGATGTGTTATTACCAAGGGGGAGAAAATTATCGGAGAGGGTTGGCACCGGCGTTTCGGCGGTCCTCATGCAGAAGTCAACGCCGTGGCCTCTGTAGGATCGGATACAAGCATTGAAGGAAGCACAGTTTATGTCACTCTCGAGCCGTGCAGTCACTATGGCAAGACTCCACCCTGTGCAGAGATGCTCGCGCGTCTGAAGCCTGAGAGAGTGGTGGTGGCAATGACTGATGATAACCCTGTTGTTCACGGCAAAGGCATTGAAATACTGCGCAGAGCAGGAATAAAGATAGAATCGGGACTTCTTGAAGACGAAGCTCGCGAGCTCAATATCCCTTTTATCACTGCTCATACTCTAAAGCGGCCGTTCGTACTCCTGAAGTGGGCTCAGACAGCTGATGGGTTTATAGCCGGAATTAATGCGCAGGGAAAGAGTGAGCCTGTCAGAATCTCAAATTCCTACTCAATGATGATGATGCACCGCCTACGTGCCGGTGTAGATGCCGTGATGGTAGGCACAGATACCGTGATTTCAGATAATCCGCAGCTTACTACGCGTCTATGGCCGGGTAAGAATCCCGTTCCGGTCACTTTTAACCGCAACGGTCGTCTGCCTGAAAATAGTCATCTTGCCGGCAATCCAAGTACTATTGTGGTATCAGACTGTCGCACTCTTCCGCGCCTTCTTTCCGATCTATTTCATGAGCACGGCATCATTTCCGTGATGGTGGAGGGCGGTAGGCAGCTTCTCCAGTCTTTTATAGATGCAGAACTGTGGGATGAGGCCCGTATTGAGACCGCACCTTTCGCTCTTGGAAGAGGCGTATCAGCCCCGGAAATCAAAGGTATGAATCTGGTGACACGCATGTTCGGCAACAACAGCGTGCAGTGGTTGCGCCCGTTAGGCCTTACACGTTGCGGAAAATGGGAGCCTTGAAGAGGATGACAGAGCAGGCAATCTCCCATAGTCAGCATTTATAATACCCTTGACAGCCCGGGATAGCCACGGTATAGTGAGTGCAAAGGTCTCTTTCTTGCGGTCAGTTAAAAAAAGTTTAATTGCAAATAATCCGTGCAAATTATGGTGAGTTTTCATAATTATCATTAAATTTGCAGATTGAATGCTGTGTCGTGCCTGATGCCTCCTTGCGCCTTCGCACCGGCTCAGAGCGATGCAGTAAGCGAAAACTAATCGGACTATGCCCAAATATATGAAACACTGCACCATGCGCAATTTTTTACTTGTGGCTTTGGCGCTTATTATAACTGCTGCGTGCAATAAAAAAGCTGAAGATGAGCCATTCTACCAGCCCTCGTCGGCTCTTTCTGTCACGTCGTTCAAACTAAAGTCTAACCTCAAGGTGATGAAAAATCTTGACTCGGTGTTCTTTTCAATTGACCCCGAGCGCAGCGTCATCTTCAATGCAGACTCACTGCCAAAAGGCACTGATGTATCCAAACTTGTGGCAGACATTTCCTATTCCACCGGTATTTCTGCTGCCGTCATTGATATGGAGGGCGGCCGGGTAAAAGAAGGTTCGCTTAATTATATGGAGCACCCTACTGATTCTATAGACTTTACCGGCAATGTCTTTCTTACGCTCACGGCTCAGGATACAAAATATACCAAGGTCTATAAGCTGATGGTCAACGTCCACAAGATGGATCCCGATTCGCTTTGGTGGGATGAATCCGCGAAATCATCGCTCCCCTCGCGTCTGCCGTCGCCGGTGGCTCAGAAGACTGTAGCGCACGGCGAAGCCTTTGTGTCGCTTATTCGTGAAAGCGACGGGACTTTCACCCTTGCCCGCTGTCCGCTGCAAACTCCCGGACAGTGGTCACGCAAGGAAATATCTATCCCCGAGGGAACTGACCTTAGAAGCTTTACCTCTACAGGTGACAATTATTACATCATTGCAGGTGAAGGCTCTTTATACTCATCAGCCGATGCTGAGGAGTGGAAAGATACAGGCGAGCAATGGGTTGGAATTACAGGCCCTTACGGCAACAGTATTGTCGGAGTGCGCACAGATGCGGAGGGTCGTTATTTGCATACCTCGTATCCTGCCATTGCAGGCTTTGTGGAGAGTGTAATAGATGAAAATTTCCCTGTCAGAGGGGCTTCAAATATGTGTTCCTTTACCTCAGAGTGGTTATCCGAGCCCATGACGCTAATGGCGGGTGGTGTGACGGCTGACGGGAATGTCACTTCCTCAGTCTGGAGTTTTGACGGTACTGATTGGGCTGAATTAAGCTCCGACCGTGTGGAGGCTGCTGAGGGATATACGCTGATACCTTATCTCGCCTATCGTAAGTTTGGCAATTTCTGGCGTACTCACGAATACTCCGTTTGGCTGCTGCTGGGAGGTCGTCGCGCCTCCGGAGAGCAGGGCAAGACCGTATATATATCATACGACAACGGAGTGACCTGGAGTCCAACTGCTTCAAATCTTGGTATGCCTGATTATATACCGGCAATGGCATATAGCGATGCTGTGCTTGCATCACGTAAGATGTCAGCTGATTTGCTCCCTGAGCCCTGGAGCGAAATGCCATCAAAGATTCCTGCTCTGCCGGCAAGAGTGAAATATGAGATAGACGATACGGTCATAACATGGGAGTGCCCGTATATATTCCTCTTTGGCGGTGAGGATAACTCCGGAAGGCTCTACGATACGGTTTGGAAGGGCGTGCTCAACCGACTTTCGTTTAAGCCGCTGATTTAATATTTGATACTGAGATGAGGAAGTTTACGGTATTATCGCTGCTTATTCTGCTGACGGCCTTCGTCTTTCCGGTGAAGATGACTGCCCAGGAAGACTATCGCTATGATATAGGCGGGGGCATCGGTATGACCGGCTACCTCGGCGATGCCAATACAGCCAACCTTCTAAAAAATCCCTCCTGGGATATAGAGGGGCTTTTCCGCTATATCATAAATCCTCGTCTTGCACTGAAGACAAATATTTATGTGGGTGGCTTGCGTGGAAATTCAGCGCAAATGACCAACGTCTTTCCTGATAACGCGCAGTTTAAATTCACTACCACCTTTTATGAAGCCGGAGAGTTGTTTGAATTCAATTTCTTCAACTATGGAATGGGTGAGACTTACCGCAAACTGAAGCGATGGACTCCATATATTGCTGCCGGACTCAGTCTGCTTGCCTGGCAAGTTGACGGCAAAGCCGGATTCTCTATGGCGATACCGCTTGGTGTCGGCGTGAAGTACAAACTATCGCGGCGTCTGAATCTGGGATTTGAATTCCTGATGAAGAAGACTTTTTCCGACAAGATTGACGGCGATAATCTCCGAGATCCTTATATGATTAAAAGCTCGTTTATGAAGAATACCGACTGGTATTCAACTATGACGTTTACAATAAGTTATGAATTCGGACTGCGCTGCGCAGTATGCAATTATAAAGATTAGAGATGAATACCCTTGAGCAGAAAATAGCAGGTCTTGACCCTTCGCGACTTCCGGTCCACGTGGCTATCATAATGGATGGCAACGGGCGTTGGGCCAAACTGCAGGGTAAGGAGCGCTATGTGGGTCACTATGCCGGTGTAGATGCTGTGCGCGAGGCTGTCAGAGCCGCCTCTGATCTGGGTATTCGCTATCTCACTCTGTACGCATTCTCTACTGAAAACTGGCATCGCCCTTCCGAGGAAGTTGAGATACTGATGCATCTGATAGGGTGCGCTATAGAGAATGAGCGCCCGGAGCTGATGGCTAACAACGTGCGCCTCTGTCTTCTCGGCGATATTGATCGCATACCTGAAGATTCCCGACGTCGTCTGCTTACTACCCGCGACGCGCTTGAAGGTAATACCGGATTAACTCTCACTCTCGCTCTGAGCTATTCCTCACGTTGGGAGATTACAGAGGCAGCGCGCAAAATAGCCGAAGATGCGGCTCAAGGGAATCTCTCCCCGGATGATATTTCCGAAGAGCGTTTTGCTCAAACCCTTCCTTCGGCTCCAACTCCGGACCCCGACCTGCTTATACGGACGGGAGGTGATTCACGGATTTCAAATTTTCTCCTCTGGCAGATAGCCTATGCCGAACTTTACTTTACTCCGATTCTATGGCCCGATTTCCGCCGTGAATCTTTTGTTGATGCTCTCCTTTCTTTCCAAAGTCGCGAAAGACGCTACGGAATGACGAGTGCTCAGGTTGCCTCTAAATTCTATGACTATAAAGATGAGACTGCTAAATATTAAGATGACCAAGATTCTTGCATTCATTGTCCTATGCTTGCTACCGACACTCGCCGGCGCTCAAACGCAGCTGCCGGTCGATACCGTGCCGCAGGCTCCGGCCGACACCATATACAATCCTGACATTATCTACTCTCCCATCCCCAAGGTATACGAAGTGGCCGGCGTCACGGTATCAGGTATTGAAGGGGTTGATGCATATACCATAATATCCCATGCGGGTATCACTGTAGGCGACAGGATTCCTATCCCCGGCGATGCTATTACCACTGCTGTAAAGCGCCTTTGGAGACAGAATATCTATTCATCTGTCAAAATTCTTGTCACAAAAATGGTAGGTGATAAAGTTTGGCTCGAGATTGCTCTAAAGTCGCATCCCAGACTTTCAGAAATAATATTCAACGGAGTGAAGGGTGGTGAAAAGAAAGAACTTGATAAGAAGCTCGGTATGGTCAATGGTCAGCAGCTTACTCCAAATATTGAATCACGAGTTAAGCAGGTGATTGAGCAGTACTACAGCGAGAAAGGATTCAAGAATGCTACCGTCACTATTCGCGAATCGCCGGATTTGAGTAAAGAAAACTATGTCAATCTTTTAGTTGACGTAGCACGCTCTAACAAAGTGAAGGTGCACAAGATATATATCAATGGTAATCAGGCTCTCTCCGATTCCAAGGTGAAGCGCTCCATGAAGAAGACCAATGAAAACGGCAATCTTCTCAATCTCTTTAAACAGAAGAAATTCGTGGAGTCTGATTATGAGGATGACAAGGTGCGTATTATTGATAAATACAACGAATACGGCTACCGCGACGCCAAAATTGTGAAGGACTCAGTGGTGGCCTACAGTGATGACAGGGTTGATGTATATCTCGATATTGACGAGGGTAATAAATACTATATCAGCGATATTACGTGGGTTGGCAATACTGTCTATCCTACAGAGACACTTAATAATCTACTCGGTATCAACCCGGGCGATGTCTATAATCAGAAGCTCCTCAATAAGCGTACCACTGAGGATGACGATGCCGTGGCAAATATATACCTTGACAACGGCTATCTCTTCTTCAACCTTGTGCCAATCGAGGAGAATGTGAAGGGCGATTCAATTGCACTTCAGATGCGAGTGATTGAGGGCCCTCAGGCAAGAATAAATCAAGTCGTAATCAACGGCAACGACCGTCTCTATGAGAAAGTTGTACGCCGTGAGTTGCGAGTGCGTCCCGGAGAGCTTTTCTCCAAGGCTGACCTTATGCGCTCGGCTCGCGAGATAGCGGCTTCCGGGCATTTCAATCCGGAAACTATGGATATACGTCCGCAGCCGAATGAGAGTGACGGCACGGTTGACATTATTTTCAATCTGGAATCAAAAGCTAATGATAAAGTGCAGGTGTCATTCGGTTGGGGTCAAGCCGGCGTAACCGGACAACTTGCTCTCACCTTTACCAATTTCTCGATACGAAACCTCTTTTATCCGTCAACTTACCGAGGCATCATACCGCAGGGTGAAGGGCAGACATTCTCGATATCGGCGCAGACCAACGCCAAGTACTACCAGTCATACAATATATCATTCTATGACCCGTGGTTCTCCGGAAAGCGTCCTAACTCATTCTCTGTAAGCATTGACTACTCGCGCTCTACCGGTATCAACTCCAGCTTCTACAATGAGTCATATATGAATGCCTATCAGTACGGATTCTGGACTCAGGGCACTTATGGCTCTAACTTTAACAATTATAATTATCAGAATGCCTACGATCCTAATAAGGTGATTCAGCTTGCCGGCGTCTCTGTAGGCTATGGTACACGCCTCTCTTGGCCCGACGATTATTTCCGTTTCGATGCCAACCTTGCATACCGCTGGTACTATCTGAAAAACTGGGAATATCTCTCTTTTATGCAGAATGGTGTAGCCAACTCATTAGCTCTCGGGCTCACACTTTCCCGAACTTCGATAGATAATCCTATCTATACGCGCCGCGGATCTCAATTCTCGGTAGAGCTGACTATGACACCGCCGGCCTCACTATTCGGGCACAAAGACTGGCGCAAACTTTACAAGCAGGCTAATGAGAAGGGACTCGTATCCTCGCAGGTCACAGCTGCAAGGAAGGAGATGTACAGATGGATTGAATATTGGAAACTCCGCTTCAAGAGCCGCACATATACTCCGCTTACCGATCCTGACGGACAGTGGACACTCGTACTTATGACTCGTGCAGACTTCGCCCTGCTCGGCAGCTACAATAAGTATCTCAAGACTCCGTTTGAGACCTTCTATTTCGGCGGTGACGGTATGTCAGGCGGTTATACCTACGCAACCGAGACTATTGCAATGCGCGGATATGAGAACGGCCAGTTCACTCCTATCAACTACGAGGGATACGCCTACGGCCGCTTTACATTTGAGTTGCACTTCCCCTTCATGCTCCAGCCTACCACAACTATCTACGCACTTGCCTTCGCCGAAGCAGGCAACGCCTGGACATCAGTAAAGGATTTCTCTCCTTTTAATCTCAAGCGCTCAGCCGGTGTGGGTCTGCGAATCTATCTGAGCATCATAGGCTATCTCGGTATTGACTGGGCATACGGATTTGATAAGGTATGGGGTACGCGTGGCGGTTCGCACTTCCACTTCATCCTCGGACAAGAATTCTAAAAACTTTATTCTTCACGTAAGCGTTAAACTCTCGGCCTCAGCGGAGGTCAAATCTATCAACATCAACTTTACGAATATATGAAAAAGATACTATTAATCGCTTCCATCATCGTATGCTCGGCTTTTGCCGCAGGAGCTCAGAATATGAAAATCGCTATGATTGATATGGAGTATGTGCTCCGTAATGTGCCGCAGTATGAGATGGCCAACGAGCAGCTTAACCAATCCTCGCAACGCTGGGAAAAGGAACTTGCAAATCTTGATACGGAAGCACAGACGCTATATAAGAATTATCAGTCAAATGCTGTATTTATGACCGATGATCAGAAGAAAGAGGCAGAGACTGAAATAGTAGCCAAGGAGAAAGAGGTGAGTGAACTGCGCCGTAAGTATTTCGGCCCGGAAGGAGAACTCTTTAAGAAGCGCCAGTCGCTCATGAAGCCCATTCAGGAAGACGTATACAACGCAGTCAAGTCGGTAGCTGAAGAGAAAGGTTACAAGGCAGTATTTGATCGTGCCTCATCGCAGAGTATCATCTACGCTTCACCTACTATCGACATTTCAAACGAAGTGCTTGCCAAGCTCGGTTATTCTAAGTGATTCCATACGAAATCTATAATCTAAATAATAAAAACTACAAAAATGTTAAAGAAATTTCTCTTAGCCCTCTGCATGGTACTTCCCATGCTGGCATCCGCTCAGACCATCAAAATCGGCTTTGTAGATACTGATGCACTCATTGCCGCTCTCCCTGAAGCCAAGACTGCTGAAGCTACTCTCAAAAGCTTCGCTGAAAAGATTGATGCCGAATACAAGACTATCGGCGATGAACTCCAGCGCCAGTATGAAGAGGTGCAGAAACTTGATCAGGCCAATACTCCTCAGAGCGTATATCAGCGCAAAATAGAGGCGTTCCAAGCTCTCCAGCAGCGCGCTCAAGAATTTGAACAGAAGGCTCAGCAGGATATCATGCAGAAGCGCAATGAGCTTATGGCTCCTATTCAGCAGAAGATTATGAACGCTATCGAAAGCGTTGGTAAAGAGGGAAGCTTCACGCTCATCCAGCCCCTTGGGTCGTCTCTCTATTACGGTGCTCCGGCCACAGACATTACGAGCCTTGTGAAGACCAAGCTCGGCATCTGATTGAGTCGTTAACAACAAAGCCGATGGCGGGGATAACTTTTCTTTCCGCCTCGGTTTTGTATTTTACACCTAAGAATATACTAAGCCGGTATGAACCACCATTTGCGCTATCCCTCAGCCCCGGGACCGATAGGAGTCTTTGACTCCGGCTACGGTGGACTCACCATTCTCCGAGAGATGCGTAAACTTCTACCGGAGTATGACTATCTATATCTGGGCGACAACGCGCGGGCACCATACGGCTCCCGCTCCTTCGACGTGGTCTACGACTTCACGCTCGATGCGGTGAAAGCGCTATTTGCTGCCGGTTGTCATCTTGTGATTCTGGCATGCAACACAGCTTCGGCTAAGGCCCTGCGCACCATCCAGCAGAATGACCTCAATACCCTTGACCCTCACAGACGTGTGCTGGGAGTGATTCGCCCTACGGTGGAGGCACTCGGCACTTCACCGGGAGGACATATCGGCGTGCTTGCCACTCATGGCACCGCTTCATCCCGGAGCTACTCTCTTGAAGTGGCGAAGCTTTTTCCGGGCATGACCGTAACAGAGCAGTCCTGCCCTATGTGGGTTCCGCTCATTGAGAACCGCGAGAGCGATGGTGAGGGCGCGGATTATTTTGTGGAAAAATACCTTCGCATCCTATTCAGCCGCGATCCCCTGATTGATACCATAGTGCTTGGATGTACTCACTATCCTCTGCTGCTTAAGAAGATTCTGAGGTTTGTCCCTCGCGAAGTGCGCATAGTGGCTCAGGGCGATTTGGTTGCACGCAGTCTCGGAGACTATCTGCGTCGTCACCCTGAAATGGACGCCGTATGTGCAAAAAGCGGCAAATGTCGCTATCTAACCACCGAATCTACTGCTAAATTCGACAAGATGGCATCGCTCTTTATGGGTGAGCCCGTTGAATCATCAAGAATATCACTGTAATATAATCCAACTATTATTTTCCTTTAAAATCAATGAAGCCACATCTTATCCCTACTCTCTCACTCCTTGCTCTCCCTCTTCTCCTTGGCTCATGCTATGGAGGCGATGACCCCACAACTCAATATGGAGCTCAGACCACCGACTTAAGCTCTCTCGTATATGATGCCGACGGCATATGGAAGGGCGTAAATACTACCGATCAGGTTACTCTCGGCGATGTGACATTCTCACACCAGTACGTAGCAAGCGAATGGGGCGATTATGTTCAGGGATTCACTCCCTCACGCTCTTCCGATAAAGCTAATTATCCCGGACAAATGTATAGCCATCAGTATGATTGCATTGCCGGTCATGGTGCGCAGGGAAGTGGTTCCCCTTTCTTGACTGCATGCTGGAGCACACAGGAGACGCCTGTTACGCCGCTCAATGAGCGCACCCTGGTAATCACTCCGTCGCTGACAGTAAAGGATGCCCTGATTGCTCCCATGAGCGTTATGATCAATAATTCCTCTTACGCTTACTATGCGATGACGATAGGTGACAACTATGCCCGTAAATTTGAAGAGGGTGACTACTTCAAGGTGATAGCTCATGGCATTCACGCTGACGGCACTGAGTCGGTCACTTCATTCTCACTTGCTGAAGGCTCCAACGTACTTGACCATTGGACTAAATGGGATCTCAGTCCGCTTGGCGAAGTTTCAGCTATTTATTTCACTATGGAATCTTCTGATTCCGGAATGTGGGGAATGAATACTCCGGGTTATTTCTGTCTTGACCGTTTCTCTTATTATCTATCGCAGAAATGAGGCAACTTGAAGAAATAAAAAAAGAGCTTGACTCCGGCACTGACAAGGCTGTCATCATAAATGAACTGACAATCTATATAGAGAGTCATCCTGACAGTGCGCAGGCCTATGTGCAGCGAGGAATGGTATACTGGAGCATGGGGGAGCGCGCCAAGACTATCAATGACTATCTGGCGGCTCTCAAGATTGATCCGGAGTGTCAGGCAAAGCAGGCACTCAAGGCCGTGTATTCAATCCTCGATTATTACAACAAGGATCTTTATAATCCCTAATCCAAATGAAAACAAAAATTTTACTTTTCACTGTAGCTGCGGCTTTATTATCCTCTTCATGCAGTAACTCAGATAAGAATGCTACTACTGATACTGTTGTAGTCATAAAAGAGGTGCCTTCCGCTCAACCTGCAGAACAATCAGCAACTCCCGAACCCGCTGCCGTGGCTGAACCGGAAAAATCACAAACGGAAAGCCTTGATCCGCAGGTTGACAAAATCATCGGCATTATTAAGCAGCAGACGCAAGCTGTGCAGAGATGTATTGACGGAGGTATCCTAAATTCCAGTTCAGCGGCAATAAGAGCTTTGGAAGCAGTGCCTGATTACGAACGAGATCTTAAAAAAATCAAGAATAAATTATCTCCGGCGCAGAAAGCTCGCATAAATGCAGCTGAGCAAAAATTGCTAAGGAAAATAGATGAATGGGATGAGGCATCCTCACCCGCAAATTGGGAGTAGTGATTCTCGGTGTGTAAATTTTTATCACCGGAAATTCAGTCAGTGAGTTTCCCAAGGGAATGCCATTCTTCGTTTACGCGTCTCGGACTTCGGCTCCGGGGCGCGATATTTTTCGCAGTCCGATGATCGGTAGCGGCGTTCTTTCCAGCCTCCGTGTCCGTCAGGATATCGGTCGGGATAGAGCATGAAAGGTCGGCGGCGTTCCCAATTGCGCGTGACGTTGAGGATATAGAGTGAGGCGAGGCCGCTGTATTGCTGTGTATGAGCGCGAAGCTCTTCAAAGAGCTGTGAGAGGTCGGCTATGTGGTCGCATACTATTTCGGCTATCTTGCGACCGTTGATGGTAAGTGTTGCCATGATTTTGTCACCAAGCGAGATATGATCAACAGCGCTGGAGATAGGTGATGCGGGGGAGTGGCGGAAAATAGAAAGCTGGTCGGCAGTCATAAGGCATAATTTTGTTTTGATGATGCAAAATTACGCTCTCAGACTGCCAAACATTAGCAGTTAATTGTAAAAAAAAGTTAAGACATAGCGCTTCAGAAGATTACTTGCAAGCGTGCCATAAATCCGTTGAGAGTCATTGGGGAGACGTTGGCGCGATCCCAGGTGTGAGTATAGGAATAATGGAGTCGTGCTACGAAGTACTTATTTATGTAATAGTTGAGGGTCACGCCGAAATTGTTGATGCGTCCGCCAAAGATGCCGGCAGACCGGTCGGAAAGATTCACGTAATTGTATGAAAGCACACCTTCAAATGAGCCTTTGCCCGGAGTGGCGAGGTCAGCAGTACCCGGTTGGTAGCCATAATTTCCTCCCGTGAAGAGGCCGCGCACAATGGCGTATGCGCCATGTGCCTGATATGCCGGCAGGTCGCGGCGGTTGACTTGCTGGAAATAATATTGGCTCTCAAGCGCTACCGGGCCATAGCTCAGCAATAGTTCAGGTGAGAATTTCCAGAGGTTGTGAGCTTCGTCAACCGTCTGGTCAACTGCTGTCACTCTGGCTACACGCGTCGGGAAGTTAGCCTTGAAGCGGAAAGCATTGTGCAGATCAATAGCCTCGTCGCCGTTGACTTGACGATAGTTTCTCTGCGGCGTGGAGAATCCTCCTGAAATGCCTGCCTGTAGGATTAGTCCCTCTTTTACCACGGGGCGCGCCACAAGACGTGTGCGTAGGCCGTAACCTTCTCGCGTGAACTGATTGGGAGCAAGAAATACATCAACGGCATCAGGCTCAACAAATGCGGATGCTGCGGCATAGAATTTCTGTTGAGAGTGAGTGTACATCACTCCGATGAGGCGCGAATCGGTGAAGATTACATTGGTGATGGGCTCTTCTGAAGTCACTTTCATTGATGAGCTGGTAGAGCTTTGAAGCCCGTATTGATGAATAAAGCAACCGGCGCGAAGATTATTCTTTTCGTTAAAGTCATAGCGCATGTATGAATCTACGATTCCGACTTTATTATATGCATAGCCAATATTGATGACGGCACTCCATTTCTCATAATTCATTTTCATTCCGAGGCGCACGTCGGAAATAGTAGCTCCGTCCGGGAAAAGGTCTTTTTGCGGCGAGGCATAGAGGGCGCCGTCAAGGAGCACACGCCCCATAGGAGCTATATGTATCTTGGATTTCTCCGGCTCCGGTGCGAGAGGAGCTTCAGCTTCAGCGGCTGCGGAGGTGAGTGATATAAGTGCGGTTGTAAATAGGAGTGCGTGGCGTAGTGGATTGGTCTTCATTTGGATAGTGGGTGAGGTGGTAGTATGTATTGAGTACTTGGAATTATATATTATTTGATTTTTGCTGCTATTTCATCAGGATTTTCAGTCTTGTCGATGAGTTCGCCGGCAGCATTATATATGAAGAATGTGGGGATTGAAGATACGTTATAGCTTCGGGCCGTGGCGGAAGATGATCCCTCGGTATCAATGACCGTAACCCATGGAATTGACTTCACGCTCTCGCGCCATGTATAGGGGTCGGTATCGAGGCATACCTGATAGAAGTCAGCGCGTCCGGCGAGCTTGTCGTAGGCAGAACGAATGGCCATAGTGAGCTTTCCCGATGTCTCTCCGGCGGTGGTTACGCTAAAGACTACTACTACCGGTTTTCCCTTGCCCAGCATAGATGAAAGAGCCACGTTGCGGCCTTCGGCATCAGGTAGGTTTATATCGATCATCGCCGAGCTTTCGGCCTTCATTACCCGCTTCTTCCCACGCGCCGTATTTCTGGCTTTCATGGCCCGAAGCGCCATCTCCTCAAGGAGCGGAGTATGCGGATCATCGGGTGCATATTGTCGGTAATCAGTGGCAATTGCAGCAAGATAATTGGCATCGTCGGGGTTAGAGTAAGAGAATAGTGGAGCTCCGCCCAACGTCTTTGTTACTACATACCATGATAGTATACTCCCCTTGGCACCATGTATATATTCAGAAAATACTCGGCGCTTGAAGGCCTCGGTGGAGTCCTTGTCGGCAAGCGCTTCCACGCGCAATGCCTCCTTGTCGAAAGCTGCCATAAGAGCTGCTGCACGGTTTCCTTCAAGTGTGTGGTCAGTGCCGAAAGCAGCAGCTGATCCTTTTAGGGTGAGGGTCTCGGTGGAGTCTACGGGTAAATAGATGTAGTTTCCTCCGAGATTGAGCCTGAAAATCTCCGGTGAAGAGGGCGAGTCATAGGTGATGGAAAAAGCGTCGCCTGATCCCACGACAGTAGAGTCTACAGGGAGCCAACGACCGGAAAAATCGGATTTCTCAAGTAAGATGGTCTTTCCTTCACCACCGTAGATATTGCCTTTCACCTTGAAAGAGTGAGAGTTGCTACAGGCAATAGCGGCGACTATGAGAGCCGGGATGGAGAGGGCATAAGTAAAGCGTCGGAAAAATCGTGACATATTTGAAATGATGTATTGACGTAGATTCTGAAAAAATGTAGAAGAATCGTAAAATTAGTAAAAAAAGAGTTTTCGGCTGCAAATATAATAAGAATAAGTCGGAAATGTTGTGAATAATTGCTAACTTTGCGTGATTTTTGTAGTAGACAAGAAATTACGCGAAGAAATAAAAAAGAATAAAGATGAATCCAATCAAAAAAACCATCGAGCTTGGCGACGGTCGTCAGATAACGATAGAGACCGGCAAGCTTGCGAAACAAGCCGATGGAGCGGTAGAAGTGCGCATGGGCGACACTATGCTTCTGGCCACTGTATGTTCAGCCCAGGAGGCCAATGAGGGAGTTGACTTTATGCCCCTCACAGTTGAATACAAAGAGAAATATGCCTCAATAGGGCGTTATCCCGGCGGCTTTCTTAAGAGAGAAGGCCGTGCATCGGACTATGAGATTCTTACATCCCGCCTCGTAGACCGCGTACTACGCCCTCTTTTCCCAGATAATTACCACGCGGAGACATTTGTTAATGTCACTCTCTTTTCGGCAAATGAAAACGATGCTCCTGATGCCCTCGCCGGCATAGCAGCCTCAGCAGCCTTAGCGGTTAGTGATATTCCCTTCAACGGCCCTATCTCTGAAGTGCGTGTGGCACGCGTTGACGGTAAGTGGGTGATCAATCCTACATTCTCCCAGATAGAGAAAGCCGACATAGAATTGATGGTTGGCGCCACCTACGACAATATTATGATGGTCGAAGGCGAAATGAACGAAGTGAGCGAAGCTGAACTCCTCGAAGCTCTTAAGGTAGCTCACGAGGAGATCAAGAAGCACTGCGTAGCTCAGATGGAGCTTATGAAGGAAGTAGGCAAAGAGGTGAAGCGTGAATACAATCATGAAATCAATGATGACGCTCTGCGTGCTGATGTTCGCGAAAAGTGCTACGATAAGGCTTACGCCATAGCTAAAGCCGGCAATGCTGATAAGCATTGGCGAAATGAATCATTTAAGGCAGTGCGCGATGAATATATCGCCTCATTGCCGGAGATGACTGAGGAGCAGCTGGCTCTATATACTCCCGAACAGCGCGAAGCTATGGTGAAGCGTTATTATCATGACGTGGAGAAAGAAGCAATGCGTCGCTGTGTTCTTGACGAGGGTATTCGTCTTGACGGTCGCACCACCACACAGATCCGTCCCATCTGGGTTGAGACTGATTATATACCCGGTCCTCACGGATCAGCAGTATTTACCCGTGGCGAAACTCAGGCGCTCGTGACCGTCACTCTCGGAACTACTCTTGACGAGAAGATTATTGACGATGTACTGAATCAGAGCAAAGAGCGCTTCTTGCTTCATTACAACTTCCCGCCCTTCTCCACCGGTGAGGCTCGTCCGCAGCGTGGAGTTGGACGTCGTGAGATTGGTCACGGCAATCTTGCACATCGTGCTCTCAAGCGAATGTTTCCTGACGGCTTCCCTTACACTTGCCGTATTGTCAGCGATATTCTCGAATCCAACGGTTCTTCCTCTATGGCTACAGTATGCGGAGGTACACTTGCGCTGCTTGATGCCGGCGTGAAAATGAAGCGCCCTGTAGCCGGCGTGGCAATGGGCCTTATTTCCGATACCGGCAATACAAAATATGCCATCCTCTCCGACATCCTCGGCGATGAAGACCACCTTGGCGATATGGACTTCAAGGTGACCGGTACACGCGACGGTATCACGGCCACACAGATGGACATCAAGTGTGACGGCCTCTCATACGAGGTGCTTGAGAAAGCTCTTGATCAGGCTCGTCAGGGTCGCCTTCACATACTTGATATCATAGAAAATCATATACCTGAAGCCCGTGAAGATTACAAACCTCATGTTCCACGCCTTGTCACCATTGAAATCCCGAAGGATACGATTGGTGCCGTAATCGGTCCGCAAGGTAAGATCATTCAGGCTATTCAGGAAGAGACCGGTTCTACCATCTCTATTGAAGAGGATGAAAACCGCGGTGTAGGCATTGTCGAAATTGCATCGAAAGACAAAGTGTCTATAGATGCGGCTCTCGCCCGCATCAAGGCTATTGTGGCTCAACCGGAAGAGGGTGAAACCTACAAAGGTAAGGTGCGCTCAATACTTGATTTCGGCGCTTTTGTAGAATTTATGCCGGGGCGCGACGGCCTTCTTCATATTTCCGAAATATCCTGGAATCGACTTGAAAATATGGAGGCCGCAGGACTCAAGGAGGGTGATGAGGTAGAAGTGAAACTCATTGAAATTGATAAGAAGACCGGCAAGTTCCGTCTGTCAATGCGTGCACTTCAGCCCAAGCCGGAAGGCTATGTAGAACGCGAAGCACGTCCGCGTCCGGAGCGCCGTCCCCGCCCCGAGAGAGGCGACCGTCCGCGTCGTGAAGGTGGAGACAAAGGTGACCGCGGTCCGCGTCGCCATTGATTAATATAACACTGATATAATGAGGTGTGCTAAACGTGGTTTTGCGCACCTCATTGCATTATGTTTTGGATAATTGGGATTAATTTATTACATTTGCACCATCTAATAAATATATCTGAATATGAAGAAAATATTAGCAATGATGATTCTCGCGGTAGTAGCGGTAATAGCTCCCGCGGTTTCTTTCGCTACTAATCCACAGCTTAAGTCAGTAGAAAATGAGTTAAATGCACAGCTTCCCACTGACATGGGCGACGGTCTTATTCTTAAAAAGGTATCTTTCCCTGACGACGGTACTTTCGAACTTCACATTACTGCTGCTGATCTTGCAGGTTTTTCCAAGAGTGATATCGGGAATGATGAAAGACAAGCATTTCGCGAGGCTTTCCTCGGTGAATTAGGCCCCGACAATGAATTCGTGCAGCTCTGCAGCATGACCGGTATGAAGCTCCGTATTGTGGTTTACAATCCTGCGGGGCAAGAGGTAATCCGCGAGACGTTTACCTCTTCTGACTTCTAAGGTTTAGTTTATTGAAAAATTGAAATTGCCCGCAGCTTCCCTTCGTGAGAAGGGGAGCTGCTAATTCTATCTGAGTAGTCAAGCGAGGAGCTTTTTCAATTATTCTCTAACATGAGCCATCGGCTTACCTATTTTTTCTCCTTGAAATAGTCATTGTGCACCTTGATTGCTGTCACTATTATAGAGCATATTGAGGTGATGACATTGGTGATAACAAGTGGTATATTGGAAGTCATGATTCCCTGTACCACAAAAAATATTGAGCCGAGCCCCATGAGGAGAAAAGTTGGTAGTGCTATGGCATCAGTCTCACGAGTTCGGATAGTGTAGACAGCTTGAGGAAGATAGCCGCATACCATACAGATAGCAGCTGCATAACCCACTATGTCAAGGATATAATTGTGCATAGAAGTGATTTTGCGTTTGTTTTAAAATATAAACGCTATTTATAACTTATAAGTTTAAATAGAAGCCCGACTGAAAGGATATTGATAAGTCGGTGTATGATAGCGCACAATCAAAAAAATCTTGGAGGCTGTATCTAAATCAGTGATTTTGGATACAGCCTCCGCGAACTTTAGTACAGAAAGTGGGACTCGAACCCACACAGCCGATAAAGGCCAAAGGATTTTAAGTCCTTCGTGTCTACCATTCCACCATTTCTGCACTTATTTTATTCCTGAGGAATGATGTTGCAAAGTTAATATATTTGTGCAGACAATGCAAATTTATTTTCACATCTGTGTGTAGTCTTTTGCCAGGCCTCCGGTTCCGGTCTCTTTGTATAGAGATGGAAGATCATGTCCGGTCTCCTTCATTACCTTGACAAGTTTATCAAATGATACCCGGTGATTACCGTCGGAGAATGTGGCGTAAATATTAGCGTCAAGGGCTCTTGCCGCTGCGTAGGCGTTGCGTTCAATGCAGGGTATCTGAACAAGTCCGCAGACAGGATCGCAGGTCATGCCGAGGTGATGCTCAAGACCCATCTCGGCAGCATATTCTATCTGAGCCGGACTCCCTCCGAATAGCTGGCAGGCGGCTGCAGCAGCCATTGCACAGGCTACTCCAACCTCCCCCTGACATCCTACTTCTGCACCGGAGATTGAGGCATTATACTTTACGATATTCCCGATGAGCCCCGCAGTTGCAAGAGCGCGGAGCATGGCCTTCTCAGGCATTTTGCGTGAATTCCAGATATGATAGAGCACTCCGGGCACTACACCTGATGATCCGCACGTCGGAGCAGTGACAATTCTACCTCCGGAGGCATTTTCCTCGCTCACTGCCAGTGCATAGGCAAAAGTCAGGCCGCGAGAACGCAGATTATCGCGGTATCCTTCAGCCTTGACATAGTAAGTGGCGGCTTTGCGGCGAATGTTAAGCGGTCCCGGCAGGCGCCCTTCAGTGGCAAGCCCGCGCTCCACTGCAGAGCGCATGGCTTCCCATACCTGGGCCAGAAAATCCCAAATCTCCGCACCTTCACATTCTTCTACGTACTCCCAATAGCCTCGGCCGGTAGTCTCACAATAATGGAGTATATCGGTCATCTTAGAGAAATTGTAAATATCCTTATGCTCTTCGGGACTTTCGGCTTCGCTCACTATAGACCCGCCCCCTACTGAAAATATGGTTTCGGAGTCAACTACGTTGCTATCAGCGTCAAGGGCTTCAAAAAGCATACCATTTGGATGAAAGGGAAGGAAGATGTCGGGTTTCCATACTATCTCAACCTTGCGTCCTGAAGGGGATAGTGCATCATAAATGGCTACATCGGTCATATGTCCTTTGCCCGTAGCGGCAAGTGAACCATAGAGAGTGACACGAAATGCCCATGCATCGGTATTTTTATCTAAGAATCTTTCAGCTGCTTTGCGCGGTCCCATTGTGTGAGAGGAGGATGGACCGGTGCCGATGCGGTATAATTGTTTTATAGATTCCATAAAGGATGTTGGAGGGGATAAGTTTTCTTCGACTACAAATTTAGCAAAAATCTTTGGAACGTTGATGTAAATTAAAATCTCACACCGATGACAGCGGCTCCTTGCTCTATTGAGTTGAAGAAAGAATAATTACGGTTGATATACCAGTGCCCGTCCATTTTAAAGAATATGGAGGCAAAGAAATCACCAATATTATAAGTCACTGCGGTTTTCCCTTTAACATTGAGCGACGGACTATAGTGGCGCATATCGTCATCGCTTCCGAGATTCACCTTAAATCCTATGGGAATAAAAGCAGATATATTGAAAACGAAATTTTTAGCGAAAACCCAGTTATAACTATATCCACCCATCAGGCAATAATCATTGTAGAAAAACTGATATTTGCGGCGGTCAGTGGGGATACGGGATACAATATCGGCCGGAAGAGTTGAGAAGTCAAGATTAATATTTTGATTGCACAGCGAGAGTCCGGCTATAAAAGTACCTGCTGAACGCAATTGATATTTATTGAAGTTATAAGCAGCTCCTTGCGCATACTTCCGGTTATTGAAGAAATAGTAGGCATCAAGGCCGTAGCTTTGCATAGACAGTCCCGGAAACTGTATTTTAATCAGATGACCGTTGTTATAACTGCCAAGTCGGCGCAGATAAGAGCCGCCTGTATTTTCATTATAGTAAGCTTCGGCGCTGAATCTGGCGCAGGAAAACTGCAGCTCGAGTTTCTTGTGATTCATCGGTTTGTTGCCGATTACATTAGTCAAATCCACAGAATACCCTACCGACACCGCCATATACGAAAGATAGAATCCGAGGGAGCTATATACATCGCTTAGGAACCATATCGGGTGTTTGTGATTAAAATCCATAGCGTATGAATCCAGCCAATTATCATTTTTTACAATAGCTTTCCACCGGCGTCCGGTTCCCACCACGTAGGTAGTATCGTAGGAATTAAATACACGGTCGCCCCAGTTGTATACATTGACGCAAAATTTCAAGAACTTAGGCCATTTTACGCTCGAATCGTTCATCCGTAGCTCCCCTTTTTTGAACAGATGCCACCAGTTTCGGTTGGTGTCTATGCTATCGTTGGATGATGGAGTCTTGTAAATTACAGTATCCGGTTCTGAACTTGGAGAATAAAGATCTGCGCTCATCCCCGAGGCAGCAATGGGGATGAGGATAATTGCCCAAAATAAAGCGGTGCGGATAATTACAGACGTTACATTCTTCACTTTGCAGAATACGATTTTTTTAAATCGCGTGCAAAGATAACTATTTATCCCTAAGTGGCCAAATGCTCAGTCATCATGACTGTCAAGTAGGGCGATGGCTTTCTTGGCATCTGCCTCACTCACATATAAAGAAGCGGCTCCCTGACCGCCGGCTGAGGGGTAAAGGGAATATAAAGTGTTAAGTTCTACATGAGCCTGAATACCGTTATTTTCAAGCATCCCCTGAGCTATGTAAGCCTCCTGCGGGGTATTAAAGTCGCGAATCTGAATCATAAGAGAGTCCAATTTAGAGGTGATACTACAAGATTAACTCAGAGCAGTCGCATAAAGTTCAGACTCGGCATAGCAATATCATTTAATATTGCGACGGTCAAGCTCCTGCTGATATTCGCGTGCATTCTTTTGATGCTCCTCATAAGTTGTGGCAAAAGCATGATAACCTGAGAAGTCTGACTTGGCGCAAATATAAAGATAATCGTGAGGTTTGGAATTGAGTATAGAGTCAATTGTAGCTGTGGAGGTAGTGCGTATCGGCCCCGGTGGCAACCCTTCCGCGCGATAGGTATTATAAGGGGAATCGGTAGAAAGCATAGCCCCCGTGATTCGGCGTATGGAGAAATCTCCTATAGCATACTTCACTGTAGGATCGGCCTGCAGTTTCATCCCTTTTGCTATTCGGTTGATATACAAGCGTCCTATGGCTCCTTTCTCATCACTCTTGTTGCTCTCCTCATCAGTTATTGAAGCCACAATCATCACCTCTGCCGGTGTTAGTCCGAGTTTCTTAGCTTTAGCAGTTCGCTCCGGATTCCATATCGATTGATATACCTTACCTATACGGTCAACAAATTTTTCAGGGCTGTCACTCCAGAAAGTCTCGTACGTATTATCAGTGAATAGTGCCATGCTCTGAGCCGGAGTCAGGCCGTAGCGCGCCATATACGTAGAGTCGGCAAGCAGGGAATCAAGTTGTGCTTGTGAAAATGACATTTTGGCCGCGATTTTGCCGGTCATTACTTTAGGAATGCGGAAACCGTTAATCACGATTTTTACCGGATCCTGACCGCGCGACAGCTTTCTTGCAGCCGTGAAGGGCGATGTCCCCGCCGGTATTACATATCTGCCTGCTCGCGAGCTGATTCTGCTGTCATCTCCCGGCAAGAGTGTCATTACCCTGTCGGCAAAGTCCGCGTCAAAATGTCGTGAGAGTGAGTCTGTAAGAGAAGCACGAGTAGAACTTCCGGTTATATAGATCACCTGTTCGGAACGGGAATGAGTGAAAAAATAGGGCCAAGCCACTATTATGAACACGGTTATCACCACAGCGGCTCCGATAAGCCACCATTTAGCCCGCCTATTATTCTTCCCGGGCAGCTGAGGAGTGTCAGATTCTTTATTCATCGCGGCAAAGGTAGTAAAATTCATGGAATTTTCGGCCTCGCTGTGATGCAAATTTTGAGGATTCCTCCGGATTGACTATATTTGCAACTATGGACTGGAAAGATGCTCTCGGAAAGCTCAATCTGCCACCCGCAGATGATGCACCTTCAGCTGCTGTCAATCCGCAGACTGAAGTTAAGGAAAAGAAAACTACGGTAGTGAGAATGGAACTGTCGCGAAAGCAGCGCGCCGGCAAAGAAGCCACCATACTTTACGGCTTTGATGACAACGATACTGCCTTAAAAGCACTTGCAGGCGAGCTAAAAAGCCGCTGTGGCGTGGGTGGATCGGTTCGAGGCGGCGAGATTCTGCTTCAGGGTGACTGTCGCGTCAAGGCCGAAGCGTTACTCAAAGCCCGAGGCATGAAAGTGAAAAGAGTTGGAGGATAATTAGTAGCCGATAATCATGTTGTATTTTCAGACTGCCTCAGCAGGCTCGGGAAAGACCTATAAACTGACAGAGAAATTTGTGCGTCTGCTTCTCTCTGCTCCCGACTCCGAAGGGCATCGCTCTCTGATTCCTGCTGCGCACTTCAGTGCTATGCACCCAATGGTGCTCGCAATCACCTTCACCAACAAAGCCGCACAGGAGATGAAAGATCGAATTATCGAAGCTCTATCTGCTCTTGCCCATGATGAGCCGGGTTCCGATACTGAGTATCTATCCACCTTTATGTCCGAGTTTAATGCCCGTGAAGAGGAAGTAAGAGCTACTGCCGCCTCTGCCCTTGATGAATTGCTTAACAATTATACTGACTTCAACGTATCTACCATTGATGCCTTCTTCCAGCGCGTCCTAAGGTCATTCGCTTACGAGACCGACCTAAATACAAACTTCCGGCTTGAGGTCAAGAACAATGTAGTAAATGCCATTGCATTGGAGTCAATGCTTTCCAATCACCGGGCAACAGTGGCTGGAACAGATGAAGTCGGGAAGTGGATAGGCGACTATGTCAATACCGCCGCTTCTCGTGGTGCCGGCTACAATGCCTATTCCTCGCGCAGCGGGTTTATCAGTGGCATTATGAAATTCCTTGAGCTCACTTCAAGCGAGGATTTCAGCAAATATGAACATCAACTCAAGGACTTCTTCAATTCCCGTGGAGATTTCTACGGTGAGTATAAGGCTTTTCTCAAGGATGTAGATAAGCGGCTCAAGGAGATGCTGAATTCGGTGAAGAATCAGGCTTGTACCCTCGGAGAGATTCTTGATAATCTTGCCCGGCAGAAAAAGGGCGCTGTCAATAGCAGGGCTACTACTTACCTCACTGCTTTAGCCGCACTTCCCCTCAATAAGAAATACAAAAACAAGCTATATAATTCCGTCGAAGTCCTTAATAAAGCCGGTAAAGAAGCTTTCGGTGCCGTAGACGAAGCCGATCGTCTGGCAGAAGCAGTAGAAGAATATCATAAGCACATTGACCTCCGCTCGCTATACCATAAATATATGCCGGCAATGGCTCTATACAGTACGATTGACGCAAATCGGCGTGAGTACTGTGACGAAAACAACATCTTTCTCCTCTCTGACACAAATCCTCTGCTGAGGAAGATAATCAGCCACTCCGATGCCCCTTTCATCTACGAAAAAATCGGTAGTTTCATCGAGCATTTCCTGATTGATGAGTTTCAGGATACTTCCGAAAACCAATGGGATATAATCAAGCCCCTTTTCGACGAATCACTCTCCAACGGCCACTTCAATATGATAATCGGCGATGCAAAGCAGAGCATTTACCGATTTAGAAATGCCGACCCTACAATAATCTCTGAAAAAGTGCCTCGCGACTATGACCGTAGTTTGGATCTGCACGGTTTATCAGGCGATGAGAACAGCAATTATCGCTCACTGCCCCGCATTGTAGAATTCAATAATACCCTATTCTCCATTATGGCATCCGAAGAGACCTTTGCACGTGACTATGTGAGCGTAGTGCAGAAGCCTCGTGCAAAGTGCGACGGCGGATATGTAGAGTGTCGGAGCATAACCGATAAGAATGACCTTTACCGCGAAGTTCCCCTTATCATAAAGTCGCTTGTCAAGCGCGGTTACCCACTTAAGGATATATGCATCCTTGCACGTAAGAAAGAACATCTGAAGGAAGCTTCAAATGCAATCGATGATTTCAATGACGAAAATCCTGCCGGTCCATACCTGAGATATATCAGCAATGAATCACTCCTTGTCAATACATCAAAATCCGTGAGAATGGCAGTCGCAGTACTGCGTATCCTTGCCGGAGGAACAGTATTCGAGGTAAATACGGACTCAGACCGTCCAATCTTGAAATATTCCGGTTCCACACTTTCCTCTCTGGTCAATTATGTCCTTATGACCGATGAGACTGTTTCCACCTTACAGGATGCTCTAAAAGCTGTGGCAGATCTTGTCAAGCCGGAAGCCGAACTCACCGAGATGCTCGGAAGTATGACTACAATGACTCTTCCGGCTCTTGTAGAGAACGTATTGAAGCGCTTTGTCCCTGCCGACCAACTCTCCGCTGAAGCTCAATACGTGAGCGCATTTCTTGACAAGGTTGTAGAGTGGAGTGACCATTACGGCAGTGCCATAACGCCATTTCTGAGAATGTGGGATGAAATATCACCTTCACTCTCCGTGATTTCACCCGATGGCACTGATGCAGTCAAGCTTATGACAATACATAAGTCTAAGGGATTGCAGTTCAAGGCTGTGATATTCCTTACTTACGGTATGGAGCACGATTTCAAACCATTCTATCCCAACCGCTGGGTCATTCCAAATCAACAATATGACCCGAATAAGGTATTACCTCCACGGGTGATAGTCGAACTAACAGATGGGAATATTCATACCGAAGAATTTGAGAATGCCTTCAATGAGATGAAGTCAGACAATGTCAACCTTGCTTACGTGGCCTGTACCCGCGCCGAAGATGAGCTGTACGTACTTTCCTCGGCTCCATCTGATTCCGGTAAAACGAAGAAGCCTGCCGCCCCGGATGCAGCCGGAAGCATAGGCGATGCCATCAGTCAAGTTCTCAAAAAGATTGAAGCCGGAAGCAATATCTCCGAATTCGGCATTGAGCTACATCATTTCCATGCTCCCGAGCCGCATGATAAGGGGCAAGAGGATGATGCAACCGGCGATATAGTCTATACCTACGGAGAGCGACCTCCACAGATGCGACGCTCAAACAAGGAGAAGAGCCGCGAATCCATTCCTGTTGACCTGAAGACATTTCATATCAATACAGATCTGGAAATGCTCAGATATCGCGAAGAGGAACTCCGCGCCGATGAGGACGATAGCGATCCCCGCTCCATTGGTAATCTCATGCACCTCGTCATGAGCAGGATTTCTACAGCTTCTGATCTCCCGCGCGCGCTCAAGATACTCACCACCCGGGGGCTGGCTTCTGAATCTCTCGTGCAGCAAATCGGCTCGGCAATATCCGACGCTCTTGACTCTCAATGGGGAAAGAAATGGTTTCGTCCCGGTCTTAGAGTGATAAATGAGCGCACCATAATAGGGCGTCCTGCTGATGACGAAAAAGACATCGAAAAATACAAGCGCCCGGACAGAATCATAGTTGACCGTAAAGGCAATGCTACAGTGATAGACTATAAATTCGGAGCCTCAACTGAAAATGATAACAAATACCGTCGTCAGGTGCGAGAATATATTGATAGATTGAAGAAGACAGGCCTCTTCACTACAGTAAAAGGCTATCTTTGGTATGTAGCCCTCGGAAAAGTAGACCCCATAAAATAGCCCGGCCTCGTTCTCTCCTTATTAGTCCAATTAGCTGTCATAGTTCTCATAGATCTCATAGATCTCATAGTGCTCCACCAGGGCCTCTAAAGCCTAGTGCTCCACCAGGGCCTCTAAAACCTAGTGCTCCACCAGGGCCTCTAAAGCCTAAAGTCCAAAAGGCTGTGCCAGGTTCTCTGGCACAGCCTCTACATCATTTATTCTGCTATTCGCGAAAATTATTTTATAAATCCGCGAAGACGAAGCAGTGCATTTGCGTCGGGTGCGTGGCCGCGGAAACGCTTAAAGAGCACCTCTGCATCTTCAGTGTCGCCGGATTCAAGGATGTTTTTCTTAAAGCTCGCAGCAGTCTTGGGGTTGAAAATGCCGTCTTTCTGGAATTTTTCCCATGCATCAGCTTCAAGCACCTGGGCCCAGAGATAAGTGTAATAACCCGAAGCGTATCCTTCATCACCGAAAATGTGCTTGAAGTAGGGTGAGCGATAGCGGTAAGTAATCTCCTTAGGCATACCGATTTTGTCGCCAACCTGTTTTTCAAATTCAGCTACCTCTACACCTTCACCGTTGCTCTTGCCCCAGTTGAGGTCAAGCAAAGCGGCACCGGTAAGCTCCGTAGTGATGAAGCCCTGATTGAATGTGCCCGAAGCATTGAGTTTTTCGATTAGCTCGTCAGGTATAGTCTCGCCCGTCTTGTAGTGCTTGGCATAATACTTGAGAACTTCAGGTTCAAATGCCCAGTGTTCATTCATCTGTGAACACATCTCTACATAATCGCGGTCAACGTCGGTGCCGGCGAGAGAGCGATAGGGTGCGCGGGTAAGCATACCTTGAAGAGCATGTCCGAATTCATGGAATGTGGTCTCTACTTCATCAAGGGTAAGGAGAGCGGGAGTTTCTGAAGTCGGAGCTGTGAAGTTGCCTACATTGTAGACGATAGGGCGGCGCTCACCTTCAGGATAGAGACCGCCGCTTTGGATCTGCTCCATCCATGCACCCTGACGCTTTGAGGCACGGGGGAAATAGTCTGTCATGAATACAGCGATATGTTCCCCTGTCTTTGCATCCTGCACGTCGTAAACTGTCACTTCATCCATATATTTAGGAGCATCAGGCATCTCTACCATCTTAATGCCGTAGAGTTTCTCAGCGCAGTAGAAGAGTCCTTTGAGCACATTTTCAAGAGCGAAGTAGGGGCGCACTTCATCCTCTGAAAGATTATAGCGGTCCTTCTTCACCTGCTCAGCATAATAATAATAGTCCCAGGGTGCGATAGTGATGTTGTCGCCTCGCTTATCGGCAAGAGCCTGCATGTCAGCTACCTCTTCTTTTGAGCGCTCAACGGCTGGAGTAAATACCTTCAGAAGAAGCTCTTCAGCTGCCTCAGGTGTCTTAGCCATTACGCGTGAAGTCATGAGCTGAGCAAAATTGTCAAATCCCATGATTTTAGCCTTCTTGTCGCGAAGTTTAACTATCTGCTTGATTATAGGAGCATTGTCATACTGTCCGGTAGAAGCAAGTGAAGTATAACCCTTATACATGGCTTCACGCAGACCGCGGCTCTTAGCATAAGTAAGCACCGGCAGGCGGCTGGGAGCATGGAGAGTAAACACGTAGAGACCGTCAAGACCACGGCGTTTTGCCTCATCAGCAGCTGCAGCTATTGATGTCTCGGGAAGTCCTTCGAGATCAGCCTTATCATATACGGTGATATAAAATGAGTTCATTGCACCCAGTAGATTGCGGTTGAACTGAGTCTGGAGCTTTGTGAGTTCGTCATTTACCTTTACGAGCTCTGCCTTATTTTCTGCTGAGAGTGCTGCCCCGCGCTCGGCAAACTGACGATAGTACTTCTCCACCAGGCGCTTCTGAACCGGTGTCAGTTTTGATTTCTTAAGACCGTCACGCACGCTCTTGATGCGAGCGAAGAGTGCATCATTGAGTGCCACATTGTTCGATGCTTGATTGATAAGTGCTTGCACCTCATCTGATACTGCGTCAAGTTCATCAGAGGAAAGCGCCTCTGAATAGTGGGCGAAGACTCCGATAGTACGGTCAAGTATCGGATTTAGGTTTTCAAGTGGTAGAATAGTGTTCTCAAAAGTAGCGGCCTCAGGATTGTCAATGATTTTCTTGAGATTTACATTCTGTTCCTCAAGTCCGGCTTTCATTGCGGGCAGGATATCAGCCACCTGTATCTCCTCGAAAGGAGGAATAAGATACTTGGTGGTGTATTCCTGCAGGAAGGGATTCTGTCGTGCCTGCATAGGAATGCTTGCTGCGGGAGAAGCCGCTATTACGGCGGCTGCTGCCAATGTTAAAAAATGTTTACGCATAGAGTTGATATTGATAATTATATGGTTTATATTTTTATGTTTACTTTATCGGCATAAAGGCAAACGTAGCCGTCAGAGGATAATGATCGGAGCTTTTCAATCCTCCCCTTGATACTCGTAAAGCACGGATATTGCCGCGATAGAATATCTGGTCAATATGGAAAAGGAGAAAGTGATCATTATATGTAGCGGTAGGCCCGAAGGAAGTCTCACTATAGGCATCCTTGAGCCCTCCACCGAGTATATGGTCGTAAGTCCATGAAGCCGGCACATCATTAAAGTCCCCGCATACTATCACATTTCCCTCCGTAGCTTCTACTGCATTGCGTAATGCTACTGCCTCTCCTGCACGATAGCGGAAAGCATCAGATAGCTTCTTGAGGATACTACCCTTGAACTCCCTTACGCTATTAGCCGTGGTGCGCAATCCCGTGATGTCGCTCATGACCTGTCGCTCCTTTGAACTCAGACGGTAAGAAGCCAGATGCACATTGAAGATAGTGAGCTTCCGCCCGTCGGTCTTTAGTTCATATGAGGTATAGGCGTAAGGCATATCCGACTTCCTTCCACGTTTAGCCGGGAAGCGGGAGAGAAGCATCATCCGCTCCGCCGGAGACTCTATGATATAAGGGAATATTCGTTTGAGCGAATCGCGTTGTCGCCGGGTCAGATTGGTAGCGGTCTTCAGAGAGCCGCATTCCTGAATCACGGCAATATCGGCTCCGGACTTCAGAATATAGGAGAATGTGCGTGAATAACCGGGATTTTTCCCTTCATTGTCAATACCTTCAAGCACATTGTAAGTCAGTAGATTAAATGTCTTCTCGCCGGCGTAGGTATTTCTTTCGCTTCCCATGGGCGATACCTTTGACAGTGCCGGCCAGCATAGCAGAAGCACAGCGCCGCATGTCACAGCCATCCATATATGCTTCGTCAGAAGCCACAGCAATCCCGCTGCAAGTGTGGCCCCGGCAAGATAAGGCAGTGCCAGCACGGCAGTAGCGGGAGTTGCCCATATAAGAGGTGGAATTTTTCCTCCTACTGCTGCCAGAACCGTTGCCACCAGTAGTGCGAATGTCACTACCTTCATAGTGATGGAGAATGCTGTTGTGGCAGGATTCATTGCTCTTTTATTTTAGATGACAGGCGAGCCAGTTCTGACCGTTCTGATCCTGACAGTGATGAATAACCCGATATGCGTATCTTATCCAGCAGACTGTCAAGCCGCTCAGGATCTGATGTAGATGATTGCATAGCCGCCGTAAGCTTTCCGGAAGAATAATTCTTCTGAATCTGCTGAATGTGGACTTTCTCACTCTTACGAGGCCTCCTCCACTTTGACGCAAGAACTGTGATAATTCCCCCGGTGAGCCCCCCGAGATGTGCCGCCGCCTGTGCAGGATTTCCTGCCGAGCCGAGCATGGCTATTATCACTCCTATTGCCGCTATCCACATAAGTCGCATCTTCCAAAAACCGTAAAGCCTCACTTCCATGTCGGGAGCTGCGGCACCGCAGGCTGTCATTACTCCAAGTGCCGCGGCAGAGCACCCAAGCAATTCCCCCTTAGTGGCTGTGAGCAGATAACCCGCCGCTCCGGCTAAGCCCGAGGCTATGAACACAAGCAGAAAGAAGCTATTTCCACGCAAGTTGGTTAGTACTATCCCAAACCCGTAGAGCCAAAGAATATTGACAATCAAATGCAGAATATCAGTCTGCGTAAACATATAAGTCAGCAGTGTCCAGATGCGCCCCGGCAGCACGCTCCATCCCGAGTGAAGCGCCAAAAGTGAAGCTGCATCAAACCTCATGTTTCCGACTCCGTGGACAATCAGATTGGCTATAGGAATCAACAGAAAGAGCGCTACATTGGCAGCGGTCACCCTGTTCAGCATCCGGTACTGACCCAAACCGCGGAGTATTTCCTTAATACCTGTTGCCACGCAGAGTGCCGTTTTTCCACCAGATAAGTAGTGGGATGAGTGCGAAAATCATACCTCCGAGATGCGCGAAATGAGCTACAGTGCTGTCTGCATTGCCCACGCCGAGGAAAAACTCAAGCACCGCATATCCGGCCACCATATATTTAGCCTTTATCGGTATTGGAATAAAAAATAAATAGAGCGGAAGATTGGGAAAAACAAAAGCAAATCCAAGCAGCAACCCGAAGATAGCTCCCGATGCCCCGACAGTCACCATGCTGTTTTTAAAGCCATTGACCAGATCAAGAGCATGCGCATCGTGATTGGCTATGGCCATATTAAGGCTTTCAGCGGCAGAACTAATCGTAAGACCATTAATATGGGCAAGACGATCCACAAGCTCCGAATGCCACGTGGCAAGCCATACCCCTTCCTGCACTACAGCAGCTCCGATGCCCGCTATGAAATAAAATATAACGAACCGTTTAGTACCCCAAACCTGTTCCAACAGACGCCCGAACATCCACAAAGTAAACATATTGAAGAAAATATGCAGAAAGTTTGTGTTAGAATGGATGAACATATAAGTGACGAACTGCACCGGGTTGAAGTCTCTCGCACCAACAAGGTGAAGACCAAGATGATTGTTGGCGAAATTTGCAAATCCCGACGATACAATCATTAATAGCCATACTGCAAAGTTGATGACGAGAAGATATTTCACGGCGGGAGTAAGCTGTAGCATCCCGCTATTGCCTCTGGAATTAAACATAGTGCAAAATTACAAATTTTTCGGCCAATTTTCCCCGATTTCACTCTCTTTAGCTAAAAAATCACGTTTTTTTTAATTTTTTCATCTAAATAATTGGCAAACGCGGATTTAAATGCTATATTTGCCACATAATTACCTGATAACATAAATTTTTAGATTATGAACAAAACTGACCTCGTAAATGAGATAGCCGCAAAAGCCGGCTTGAACAAAGTTGCCGCTAAGGCTGCTCTTGATGCTACACTTGAATCTATTGCACAGGCACTTGCTAATGACGACAAAGTTGCCCTCATCGGCTTCGGCACCTTCCAGATCGTAGAGAAGGATGCTCGCACCGGTATCAATCCCCGTACAAAAGAGAAAATCCAGATCCCTGCCCGCAAGGTTGTAAAATTCAAACCCGCTGACGGCCTCGGAAAATAATCCTGCCCGAATCAGATAATCTTAAAGGCTGCGCTTCATACCAACCGGCGCAGCCTTTCCTGTACCAACTCTCACCCAAATTAGCCCCTTCATAGTTCTCATAGTGCTCATAGTTCTCAACCAGAGCCTCTAAAGCTCTAAAGCTCTAAAGCCATCAAAATTAGAAGTTATTAATAGCCGCCGCTACATACCGGGCTTCTTCCTCCCCGATATTCGCTATCGGTAAGCTCACTACCCTTCGGGCCAGCTCTTCTGTTACAGGCAGCTGTCCATGCGCAAGCCCCTCATAGCAAGGCTGAATATGTGCCGGTATCGGATAATGTATGGCAGTCTCTATGCCGAGATTTTCAAGATGGTGGCGGAATCTGTCGCGAGAAGCGGAATCTGCAACTCTTACTACATATTGATGCCACACCTGTATCATATCCTTGTCAATAGTAGGCTTGATAACCTTCTTGTTATCAATCAATGAGTCATAAAGAGCCGCAATGCGTCGCCGTGCGGAAGTTTCCTCCTCAAGATGTCCGAGTTTGACTCGAAGCATCGCAGCTTGGATCTCGTCAATACGGGAATTATAGCCGCAAAATTCATTATGATAGCGGGAACTTTCCCCATAATTTGCCAGTGTCCTTACCATATCAGCCAGTTCCTTATCGCTCGTGGTTACTGCGCCTGCATCGCCCAAAGCACCGATATTTTTTGCCGGATAAAAACTGAATGCCGCAGCATGGCCGAGAGAGCCCGTGAGCGATGAACCGTTGATACCGGGGCCATCGGCGCGAGCTCCTATTGCCTGAGCATTGTCCTCTATAAGCAGCAGTCCGTGCTCTCTTACAAGCTCTGTAAGTCCTTCCATACGGCATGGAGTGCCATAAAGATGGACGGCAAGAATCGCCTTCACGTCAGCGGTAAGCACCTGCGTGATACTTTGCTTATCAAGGCACATAGTTTCAGAATTTGGATCTATAGGCAATGGCCGGAGTCCAAGTTCTGTAAGGGGTAGGAATGAAGCAATGAAAGTATTGCCCGGAACAATCACGGTATCTCCTTTCTTTAGTCGCCCGAGTTCTATAAGACTGCGGAAGATGAGGCGCAACGCACCGAGACCATTATCGGTAGCTACAGCATGCTTAGCGCCGCAACTCTCGGCCAGTTCCCGTTCAAAAGCCCGAGTCTCAACGCCTCGCAAATACCACCCTGAGTCAATCACCCTTCCGGCAGCTTCTTTAAGCTCCGAGGCGAGAGGTGAGTTCGTAACTCCGAGGTTTTGAAATAATATTTTTCTGGTCAACACTCCGGTAGTTTTAGATAATTATCGGGCGTTGTGACGCGGGAAGCGCAGCAGCGTATGCCTCAAATTCCTCATAGTCACGTATATAATCCTCCTCCTCGTAGTCGCGCGAAGCAAGCGCAAGAAGTACCGTGCCCGTAGTGAAATTCTCCATTGTCACCCATACTCCGGCCGGAATCAACACCCCGCGGTTAGAGCGGTTGAGAGTGATAGTGCGCTCCGCAGTGCCGTCGGTAAGTCGTAGGTCAAACGAGCCCGTCAGAGCAATAACTACCTCTACACACTCCTTATGGGCATGACCTCCGCGTGTTTCGCCACCCGGCACGTCATATATATAGAACACCCTGCGCGTGGAAAATGGCACGTGCCGGCCGCTCTCTATAAAGGATAAATTCCCGCGCGGGTCGCATATCTTCGGAAATTCAATTGTTTCTACTCTCTGGAGTCTGTTCATCTGCTGAAATAGGTAAAAATATTAAGTGCTTTATTTTAGACGCTTAAGAGCGTGTACCGGAATCATCGATTCCGATACACTCCCTTAAGTGATTGGCGTAAGAGAGATTACTTTCTCTCTTTGATTTTCTCAAGCGGGCGCTCAAGAGCGTCAAGGCAGAGGTCAATGGCCTCTTCAAAAGTATCGGCTGTCTTTGAAGCGAATACTTCGTCACGCTGAGGCAAAGCAATTTTTATGCCCGCTTCTTTATTCATTGCTGTCTCGGGCTTTACGAGAGTCAGTGTTACTTCTACGCTCTGAATTGCCTCATAGCGGCGTGCGAGCTTATCAAGTTTCTTGTTGACGAATCCTACCAGTTTGTCGGTAATGTCGAAGTGGATGGCTTTGATCTGAACTTCCATATTAATCCTTCTTTTTTATTGCTCGGGGATGAGCGAGTTGATAACTGTCCCTTATCTCAGCAGTTGAGACGTGGGTGTAAATTTGAGTTGTGGAGAGAGAAGCGTGACCGAGAAAATCTTTCACGGTATTCAGGTCGGCGCCATTATTAAGCATCGCTGTAGCAAATGAGTGTCGAAGCACATGCGGGCTGCGGTGATGACAAGTGGCAGAACCGAGTCTTTCTTTTACAATGCGATAAAGCGCCATTTTGTTCATTGGCTTATGCCCAATTCTGAAGAGAGTCTTGGCTGTTGTGCTTTGAGGAGGAAATTCTTTGTCGCGAAGGGCGCGGTAAATATCAATTTTTCGCGCCAAAGTGCCGACAATTGGAATAATCCGTTCCTTGCGGCGTTTTCCTATTACCTTGATTTTTAGGCCGATAGTGTCAGCGTCGCAATCTTTGAGGCTCAAAAGCTCAGCTTGGCGTAACCCGCTGGCATACAGCAATTCAACTATTAGCGCATCTCTAAAATTCCGAAGTTTGGCGTCATCAGTAGCCCCATTATCCAGCTCCAAAATTGTATTATCCATAGTCACAATTTCTTCCATTTGTTGTTCGCGTACAAAGTTTGGAAGAGGTTTTGGAATCTTTGGAGTAATTACCTCAGCAGCAGGATTATAGTCGCGTATTCCTGTTTTCATCAGATATCGGAAATAGGCGCGAAGACTGCTTAATTTGTGACGCAGCGTCACAGGTGTTTTTCCTGCGTCTGCTTCCTCAGCAAGAAAACGCCTTATATCAGCTGATGAAGCATTATCAAGATTCGGACGCGGCGGTTTAAGCCAAGCAGCGAATTCTCTCACGTCGTGTTCATAGGAACGAATCGTGAGTTCAGAGCGTCCGAGCTCATATTCAAGATAATTCAGGAAAGCATCAATCCTCATGGTAATAACATAAGTGCTTATCAACTCCGCCCACGAAGATAGTAAAAAACTCTTGATTATACAAATTTATTGAAAATGATGACGTAAAGATCGTAGGCTACCGGTTCTTTTGATCTTCTATGCGCTTCTTGTGTATAATGCTGAGGGTCAAGGTGTATCATATAAAATAGGAAAGGCTGTATCGTAAATGACTTTACGATATAGCCTTTCCGGTATTTTTGAGCGGAGGAGTTGTGGCCTCCGGTGCAAATAAAGGGCGGGAATTTATTCCTCGGTCTGACGCAATTTCTGAACGTATACAGCCTTCATCATTTTTTTGCGATTCACTACAGAGGGTTTTGTGAATGCCTGACGGCTGCGAAGCTCTTTTACTATACCGGTTCTCTCAAATTTGCGTTTGAATTTCTTCAAAGCTCTTTCAATGTTCTCGCCTTCTTTTACTTGTACAATAATCATTTTCTTAGTTATGTTTAATTTATTTGTTGCGTAATAGGTTTATGACCTCGCCGAAGAGCGCGGTCGTATTTTGCGGTGCAAAATTATGTAATCTTATTTTAATGACAAAATTTTTTACTCAAAAAACTGATTTTCCTGAATTTTGCATCCTCCTTTCTCCAATTTTACGCGTTTTTCAACTATAAGCAGTTAAGTAGATTTATTTGCAAGTGTCAGTGTGCGGTTCGTCATACCATTTGGAGTACATGAGATAGTTGCGAGCTATCTTTTTGTTCATCTCCTTGGCTTTCTCGGGTTCAACCATTTTGACGAATTTGGCAGGTGCGCCTGCCCACATCTCGTGCGGACCAATTTTGGTGCGGCTCAGTACCACAGATCCGGCAGCCACAAGTGCGCCTTCTCCAACTTCTGCATCGTCCATGATGATTGATCCCATGCCGAGTAAGGCGAGATTGTGGATTTTAGCGCCGTGAATCACTACGTTGTGGCCGATAGATACGTCATCGCCAATTTCGATGGTTGATTTTTCGTAGAGAGTATGAAGTACAGAACCATCTTGGATATTGACGCGATTGCCTATTCTAATGGAGTTTACATCGCCGCGAAGTACGGCGCTGAACCAGACGCTGCAGTCATCGCCCATTTCTACGTCGCCTACAATGACGGCATTTTCGGCGATGAAACAATTTTTGCCGATTTTCGGCATGAAGCCTCTTACGGGGCGTATAATTGCCATAACTATTGTTTAAATTCTATTAACGGGTGAGTGGAGAAGTGCGCTCTTTGAGCCATGCAGCTTCTTCTTCATTTAGATAAGGAGTGAGTCGGTTGCGCACTTCTGTGTGATAGTCGTTGAGCCACTTTATTTCCTCGTCGGTCATGATTTCCGGCTCAAATAGCTTGAGGTCAAACGGGAAGAGGGTGAGAGCCTCAAATTTATAGAATTTGCCGAAATTTGTGGTCATTGCTTCTGTGGTGACTACAAGATTTTCGCATCGGATACCATATTTTCCTTCAAGGTAGATTCCCGGTTCGTTGCTTGTAATCATTCCCGGTTCGAGGGTTGCGGGATTTTCATTAAGGCGAATGTTTTGCGGTCCTTCGTGGCAATTTATGAAGAATCCTACACCGTGGCCTGTGCCGTGATAGTATGCTTTTCCTTCATTCCAGAGGAATTGGCGTGCGAGCACGTCGAGTTGAGCACCGCGAGTTCCTTCCGGATAAATGGCTTTTGCGAGGGCTATATGTCCTTTCATCACAAGGGTGAAGTCATGACGTTCTTCATCAGTTGGTGTGCCTAAAGCGACAGTGCGGGTTATATCGGTTGTGCCCTGAGTATATTGTCCGCCTGAATCTACGAGCAGGAGACCATTGCCTTCAATTACGGCATCAGTCTCTTCGGTAGCTGAGTAATGCACGATTGCTCCATGGCCTTTCCATCCGATTATGGAGTTAAAACTTTCGTCAACGCATCCGGGGTCGGCTAAGCGCAGGGCTCGGAGGCGGCGAGTGAGTTCAAGCTCGGTAAGTTTGCCGGAGGGATGATCTTTCTCCACCATCATGAAGAATTTCACGAGAGCTACGCCGTCTTTTTCCATCGCGAGAGCTACATTAGAGAGCTGGGTGGAATTTTTGATACTTTTGAGTCTGGCTACTCCATCGCCTCCGAATACGGGAGTGCATCCGATGGCGTCATAAAGTCCGCGACAGGTCTTTACCGGATCAATTAGCAGACGCGTCTCCTTAGGCAGATTTGCAACAAACTCAAGCACGGAGTCGTAGGGCATGGTCTCAATATTGTATTTTTTGAGATGTTGCTCCACTTCCGGAGTGATTTTGTCGGAATCAATAAATAGGACACGGCGGTTTTCGTCAATAAAGAGGAAGCTGACGTACATGGGAGAGAAGGCTATGTCGTTGGCAGCGCGGAGATTAGTAGCCCATGCTATGTCGTCGAGAGCGGAGAGCATCACGGCGTTGGCAAGTTCAGCCTTCACCTCCTGCATGATGCGCTGCATACGTGAGTCTACGGTTTCGCCAACGATTTTTTCATCGTGGATGAAAAGCTTATTTGTGGGTCTTTCCGGGCGATCTTCGTAGATGAAGTCAAAGAGGGGGAAGTCAACGTTGAGCTTGATATTGTTGTCATTAAGAGCCTGCTCAAGTCGCTGAGCAGCAGCTACAGAGAATGTCATGCCGTCGATTCCCACGGTCTGTCCGTCGCTGAGATGCTCAAGAATCCAGTCAATCATATCCACAGCTTCGGGTCCGTCTTCCTTCATCATTTCGAATCCGGTGCCTTCGAGCTGGTTGGAAGCTTGCAGGAAATATCGGGAATCGGTC
This sequence comes from uncultured Sangeribacter sp., assembly GCA_964398625.1. Classification (GTDB taxonomy): domain Bacteria; phylum Bacteroidota; class Bacteroidia; order Bacteroidales; family Muribaculaceae; genus Lepagella. The sequence continues at coordinate 52,917 of CAYNNV010000001.1, forward strand.
CAGCAATAAGCTTTGTCAGCGAGGATAAGAGCTGTGCCGTTGGAACCGGTGAATCCTGTGATCCACTTGCGTCCCTGCCAGTGAGCCGGAGGTATTTCGCTCTGGTGGGGGTCAGTGCCTGTAACGATAACAGCGTCAATGCCCTTCTCATTCATAATCCGGCGAAGGGCAGCCAGATATTCCATATTCTTTTTCATTTCGGTCATTATATGAGTGCCCAAAATTAGCAAAAATTGGCGTTATGGCAAAATTTCTCCTAAAATTGGAGATAAAACTTAGGGGAACAGGCGGGAAAAGGTATTTATTTTTTTGCAAAATTGTGTGTAAATGAGGGTGAAAGAGAGGGAAATTTTGGGCTTTAACATAAATTAACTATGAAGATATTACTCCGGATTGAAAAAATTGAGTAAATTTGCGTGATGTTTTAGTACAGCATGTATTTGCTGGTCTCATAGAAATGGTAATATAAAATAACATTACGCCAAAATTTCAATAGTGAAAATTTGTAAGTTAGTGGTTGAGTAAGGCGAGGTGAACTTGTGAAGGCCAGCTTAGTCCAAAAAATCACAAGAGTCAGGTGTGACTGAGAAGTTGTGCCTGTCTTTGTTTTTTATAGTACCGTTAGTGATGCGACTTATAGCTTAAGGAGCGATTATAAGGAGCTCTTCGGGCAAGCAATCGGTTGTAAAAATAGATTTTTGCGTATTCGGTGGTTGGTATTTCGGGGAATTAGTACTATTTTTGCGCTTATTTCATAATACGCAAATGATGAATATCCTTCTCTTTGATTCAGAATATCGTCACCTCAATCTCCTTCCGCTTTCGTATACACGCCCGATATGCGAATTTCGCGTGGGCATACTCACTATAATTGAGAAGTGGCGCAGGCGACTTCCGCAGATTCCAGTTTCGGCTTTGGCAGTGGAATATCTGAGAGTAAAATATCCTCCTGTGATTGAGGAAGATAATATTTTTATAGCGGGTTGTGTGCTTCCTGATGACCAATTGCTCAGCAAAGTGATGAGTCTTGGAGAGGGGGAAGGATTCAGTGCCGAGGGGCGTCTTTTGGCGTTTCGCGGCAGTCTCGCGCAATTTGAGACGATTGATCCTTCTACGCTTCCGGAGGCGGATTGTGAGATCAGGAGGATAGAATATGTGTTTGATATATTTCTGCGCAATGGTGAAGAGCTTACTTCCGACTTCCGCCTTCTGACCTCAGGACGCCGCTCGCTCCCTATACCCGAAGGTACGCATATTTACGGTCCTGCTGTCCTTGAAGACGGCCTTCCGGCAGTCTTCATCGAGGAGGGCGCTGAAGTGACCGGAGCATCCTTCAATACCTCAGGCGGTCCTATATACATAGGTGTTAATGCCGAGGTGATGGAGGGAAGCTGTCTGCGCGGTCCGATAGCCGTATGTGAAAATGCCAAGGTGAATATGCTCACTAAGATCTACTGTGCCACTACTATCGGGCCATGGTGCAAAGTGGGCGGGGAGCTCAACAATGCCGTAATGTTCGGCTTCTCCAACAAGGCTCACGAAGGATTTCTCGGTAATGCTGTAGTAGGGGAGTGGTGTAATATCGGTGCGGGCACCAATGCTTCCAATATCAAGAATGATTACAGCAAGATTAGAATCTGGAATTATGCCACGCGTACATTCATGCGCACAGATCTTCAATTTTGCGGTCTGATTATGGGGGATTATTCCAAGGCGGGAATCAACTGTATGTTTAATACTGCCACGGTAGTGGGTGTGGGTGTCAATCTTCACGGAGCCGGTTTCCCCCGTACGTTTATTCCGTCGTTTACTCATGGCTCTCCGGCCACCGGATTTAAAGAAATACCTCTCAAAACTCACATTGAAATCGCGGATAGGATGATGATGCGTCGTGGTCGCAGAGTCACAGAGGGTGACTTGCGAATACTTGAATATGCGCGAGCAATAGCATCAGAACTCCGCTGATTGTATTAAAAATATTAAAGAACTTATACAGATGATATATCACACTATCAGAAAACTCACAGTACTTGCGGCAGTCATAATTTCCTCAGTCTTAATGGCCTCGGCTTCACCGGTCTCACCTCAGCGAGCCTTGAGTCGTGCCATTTCCGGAAAGGGGCTTCGGACCGGCACAGCTACCGACTACAGGCTTGCTCACACCGAGATGACAGCTTCAACTCCGGCAGTATATATATTTTCACGCGGCGATAACGGCTTTATAGTGGTGCCGGCAGACGATTCATTTCCCGCCGTGCTGGGATACTGCGATTCCGGCACATTTGATTATGCCACGGCACCTCCGCAATTCAAGCGATGGATTGAATCATACGCAGCCGCTTCGGAATATTATCTTGCCAATCCCGATAAGATTGTTAAGAGCCTGAATCCTGCACCGCGCAAAGAGGTGCTCCCGCTGGTCGCATCGCAGTGGAACCAGGACTATCCTTATAATCTTGACTGTCCGCTTTTGAAGGGACACAGCACTTATTCGGGATGTGTGGCTACTGCTATGGCTCAGGTTGTCAATTACCATAAATATCCGCAAAAAGGTAGAAGTCTCTTTACTTATACCTGGAATGACCAAACGCTCAGCTATGCATTTGGCCGAAAAACCTTTGATTTCGCCAATATGCTTGACAGCTACCTTGATCAATATTCAGATGAGCAGGCTGATGCCGTAGCTAACCTTATCTATGCCTGCGCCGTGGCAGTAGCTATGGACTTTGGTATAACTGAGAGCGGCGCGCCCGACTGCCGCGTGGCTTCCTCGCTCCGGTCATACTTCTGCTATGACGGCACCACGCGCTACATGATGCGCAATTACTTCTCGCGCTACGAATGGGAAGCAATGGTATATGAAGAGTTGGCAGCCGGTCGCCCTATGGTATACGGAGGCTATACGGCTTATGGAGGCCATGAGTTTGTATGCGACGGATATCGCGACGGCTACTTCCATATCAACTGGGGATGGGGCGGTTCATGCGACGGTTATTATCTCCTTGATGCACTGGAGCCCGGCTCGCAGGGTATCGGAGGATATGAAGGTGGCTATAACTTAAATCAAAGTATGATTTGCGGAATCCGCCCCGATCAAGGGAGTCCTATTGACTGGTATCCGTTGTATGCAACCGGCGACTTCAATATATCTGTGCCAACGGGAGCATCAAATCTTTCAATCCGTTTTCCCGATACTACAGGACTGTATAATTACTCAAACGATGAGCTAAGAGTGAACTGCTACCTGAAGGTAGTCCCTGAAGATCCTGACGATAAATCAATATATTACTCACCCGAGCCTACACGGCTCATCTTCATGCCCGTAATGGGTCTTGAGCTCAACGGATATCAACGGCTTGACGTGAAATTTCCACGAAATATACCGGAAGGGCGCTATAAAGCATATATAGGCTTCATTACCCCTGAAAACCGTTGGCTCAATCTGAATGTGCCCTTTCCTTCAGCTCCCTACGTATATGCTTACGTAGATGCTGAGGGGAATGTGACTTACTCTAAGGGCGATCTTCTTACGGCCACCGATCCGGATGATATTTCTCTGCTGGTGACTGATATATCGGGTTCGAACGATGTGGCATTAGGAGAGAATGCTCCGTATCAGATTACCATATCAAATGAAAGCCCTGAAGATTATAACGGCAGAATATACTTTGCCCTAACCGCTGCGAATACGGATGGTATGGCAGAAAAAGACCTATGGCGCAAAGATGTGATAGTCAATGTGCCGGCAGGTCGCGAGATAATTGAGACTGTTTACTTTGATTTCCGCTTGCCTGTGGGAGAATATATCCTCTCGTGCTACGATATTTCAGGGAACCGCATCGGCAATGACTTTCCTCTCAAAATCACCGAGCAGGGGAAAGTGACGGCAATCACAGCGGGGGAAGATGATTTGGCTGAGGTCTATACCATTGACGGCCGGATGCTTCGCAGTGGAGCCGACAGTGCCTATATAGCCTCCCTGCCCCGCGGCATCTATCTGATCCGCACTTCCCGCGGTACAAAAAAACTATGCAAATAAAGCATAGAATAGGTATCGGCGCGAGACGCGCAGGCAGGATAGTTTAAAAATCAGTAAATAGATTAAAATTGGTCGATAAATATAGCGGGTGTGTCAAACTATTGACGCACAGTAGGTTATTGTGCAAAGATAATAAGGGGGGGTAAATATAAAGTTAAAATATATTTTTAAATATTAAATAAAGTTGACATTTATTATTTTAATTAATTTGTTTATAAATTTTTGTTATCTTTACGGCGAATTGAAAGTTTTATTAGTGTGAAAAAGAGGCAAAAGCTATATGCAAAACAGATTTAATACCCTCATCATTTAGAACTGTTTGTAAACAAAAGGCTTTTGAATCCGTACATGCAAGATAATTTCCCTCCTAAGAATAAGATAATATTAGTAAACGATTGAATATTAAATAGCAATCTTCGTCAAACCCATTAAAAATCAATACCCATGAAAACTTATAAAACCGGTGCGATAAACACAATTATATTAAAATCATGGTTGGTAATATTCCTCGTTATAATAGGGAGTATAGTTGCGCGAGCAGAGGAGGCGGATTCTATAAAGAGTAAAGAGCTTGAGGAGGTTGTAGTAACAGCAAAGCGAGGATGGGTAGAGGGAGACAAAGTAGTTTTTCTTCCAACCAAGCAAGAGAAGCGTCTATCAAATTCGCCGGCTTCGCTGCTTAGCATGATGAATCTTCCTATGCTTAGGATTGAAGGTAACGATGGACCAATTAAGTCAATTGGTGGTGAGGACGTGTCTCTATACATCAATGGCAATCCTGCGAGTAATATAGATATAAAAACTTTTTGGCCGAAAAATGCCAAGAGAATTGAATATATGGAAAACCCCAAAGATCCAAGATTCCGGGGTGCAAGAAAAGTAATTAATATTGTTGCTGCCGAATATGAAGTGGGAGGAGTCACAAAGATAGATGCGCGACAGACAATCCCCGGAGGTGGCGATTATTCTGCCGCTTCAAAATTGGAATATAAAAAAATGACGTATGGTCTGCTTTTCAACGGTGGATATAGCCGAGACCATCGGGAAGTTTCCGAGCGTGAGGAAGTGTATCGGGATTTGTTTTTTGAGGGGGAAAAATATGATCAGATCACACGAAAAATGACTGACCGGTCATACACAAGAGAGGATCGCGCCAACCTTTCATTCAGTGCACAATATAAGGTAAATAAATATGTAGGATTTACGCATACTGCGAAGTTGAGTTGGGAAAGAAACCCAGGCTCAGGAAGTAGTTCTGACGATATTTGGAATCCCGCTCTCTTCGGTGGCAACTTCGGTAGCTCTCTATCAAGAAGTCGGTCACTTTCACCTCAGATTTCGGGGGATTATTTCTTTGGAAGTGATAAAAATTTTGCTATTCCCATAGGATGGTCATATGTATATGGTCATACTAACCTCTCCTCATGGTATACGATGGGAGAAATGCCTGAGATTTACAATGCTTCGATTGAAGATGTCAATACTCTGAGCGTCAATGTCAAACCCTATATGATATTGAATCCTAAATTTACATTCCAACTAATGGTCAATGGTAAATTCAATTGGTTTTCAACCCAATATGATGGTTCAGCTACAGCGCATAACAATCAGGCTCGTCAGGATATGAACTCGGAACTTATAATGTGGTGGACTATTACACCAAAATTTTTCATATTGGCTTCCCCGGGTGTGGATATTTGCATGTGGAAGATAGGCGAAGACAAAAATAAATCGGTCTCCCCAAAAGGAAGACTTGGATTCTCATGGAATCCTTCTTATAAGTTCTCTGTTTATGCACAGGGGATGACGAATGTCTCCAGTCCTTCCTACAGTGAAACCACCCCCGTAATGATAAAGCAAACAGACCTGATGTGGAGAATAGGTAATCCCGCTCTTAAGGCAGATATGACCTATGCTAACATGTTGCAGTGTACATGGTTGCCTCTGAACAATTTTTCACTCGGACTGCTTGCTCATTATACCAAACATAAGAATGAAACTGTGGTGAATTATGAAGTTGCTCCTAAGGAACAAGGAGGCATAATCGGTCGTGAGATTGACAATATTTCAAGTGATGCTTTCTATCTGTCAGCTAATTTTTCACTTTCTCTTTTTAACAGCAAATTGAAGCTTACAGCCTATCCGGATTTTAATCATGTGAGATATCATGGTTTATATTCATCAACGCTGACAAGCTTCTCCGGATTAGCAACAGCCAAATGCGTGGTAGGCAACGTGATGCTCTCAGTTATGTATTTTGCACCAAAAAAGTTTCTTGACAATGGAGGAATGGAAAAACGCAGACAAAGCGATCGCTTATCATTAGGTGTGACATACGGCGTGGGGAATTTCTATTTCAATATTGAGGGTAATGATTTATTACACTCAAAGGCGGATTTTCGAACAGACTACATATCTGCTTGTTATTCTTATTCCGATGTGTCAAAAGGCTACGGTCGCTCTCTCAATATCAATATAACTTATACTTTTGATTACGGCAAAAAGGTAGATCATAATATACAAGTGTCGGGAGCAGAAGCAGTAGACTCAAGCGTAATAAAATGAAAATACGAAGAAGGTTGCGATGTTTTCGTCAGCTTGAACATTCTGACTGCGGACTAACCTGCATTAGGATGATTGCCGACTTCTACGGGAAACGGATTCCCCTGAAATACCTTCATCAAAATGCTGACTTGAATCGCTTGGGTATGTCGGTAGGAGATGTGGTGACAAGCAGCCGCTCCATCGGGATGGAGTGTGAGGCCGTCAGGGTAGGAATGACCCACATCTATGAAATGCCCCTTCCGGCAGTATTATATTGGCAACAAAGGCACTTTGTAGTGCTATATAAAGTAGATAAAAAACGACGAAGATTTAAAATTGCCGATCCCGCTCTTGGGAGAATGTCATGCAAAGAGGAGGATTTAACAAAATACTGGATACCTGAAGGGGAAACTACCGGAGTAGCCGTTCTGATGGAGCCGGAGGAGGCATTTTATGAGAAAGATTACGAAAGAGATCGTCCGTTAAGAAGATTTTTCTCGTATATAGCGCATTTTATAAGGAACAATAAAAAGAATTTTATTTTTGCTCTTATTATTACACTCGTGATAATGGGAGCTGACTTTGCATTGCCCGTCTTATTGCAGAAGACAGTAGATTATGGTATTGGAGAAAGGGATTTGGGATTGGTGATCACGCTTCTCTTAGGGCAGCTCGCGATAGGGATGGGGAGTTTTATGGCTTCAGGAGCCATGGATATGATTCTTACGAAGACGGGGCTAAAAGTTCATATTGATATGATCGGGCACTTCCTGACCAATCTCGCAAAATTTCCTTTATCCTTTTTTGACAGGAAAGTGAGTTCCGACTTCATACAGAAAATTGATGATCAATCAAGAATCAAGGATTTCCTAATGGGTTTCCCAAATCAGATGGTCAGCATGCTTCTGATTACGATAGTCTTCTCAGCACTCCTGTTTTATTACAGCCGGATAATATTCTTTGTATTTGTGGGAATATCTCTGATGGAAATACTATGGAGTACTATCTTTCTGGCACATCGTAAATCACTCGATTATGCATATTTCACCCATACTTCGGAAAATCGCAACCACTCCTACGAGCTGAACGGAGGAATGGCAGACTTGAAAATTAATAATGCAGAAGAATCAAGGATAAATAAGTGGAGAACCACTCAGGAAGCACTCAATAAAGTGTCTATGAAATCCGCATGGCTTAATCTCACCCAAACGGGAGGGCATACGCTGCTGAGCCGCGTGAAAGACTTGTCAGTAACAGGGATTGGAGCCATGATGGTAATAAACGGTGATATGACAATCGGTGTGCTTATGACGCTTGGCTACATCACAGGGCGTCTTGCGCAGCCATTTTCCACGATATCATCAATGATGAGTACGCTGCAAAATGCAGTGCTGTCATATCAGAGGGTAGAAGAAGTGGTCACATCTGAAAGTAGTAAGGCGGCGGAAAAAAGTTTGACTGTTCAACAATAGAACTTGAAAAAGTGTGGTTTAATATGCCGGGTCCTCATCTCCATTTGTGATAAAGGATTTTACACTTTCCATCAAGCCCGGCAGCGTGACGGCATTAGTAGGAGAGAGCGGATGTGGAAAGTCTACGCTGATAAAACTCTTGTTGGGCTTCTATACACCTACTTCCGGCAAATTGCGTTTGGGAGGAGTGGATATAGAAGAAGCGGATGCATCAAAGTGGTTGCAGCACTGCGGAGCAGTAATGCAGGAGGGTAAAATATTTTCCGGCTCAATACTTGATAATGTAGCCTTATCTGACGGAGAACCTGACATAGCAAAGGCGCGCGATGCTCTTTATAATGTAGGTCTGCTGGAATTTGTAGATTCTCTCCCAATGGGTCTTAATACAAACCTTGGAGTGGCGGGCGTAGAGATGAGCGGCGGACAAAAACAGCGGCTGATGATAGCCAGAGCGTTATATAAAGATCCTGAAATACTCTTTCTGGATGAAGCCACTTCCTCTCTTGATGCTAATAATGAACGGACGATTGTAGAAAATATCAACCGCCTTGGAGGAGGAAAAACTATAGTAATAGCCGCCCACAGGCTTAGCACCGTGAGAAATGCTGACCGGATAATTTTGATTAAAGAGGGGAGGATTCAGGAATCAGGCACTCATGAGGAATTATATGCTCAAAAAGGAGAATACCGTAAATTAGTAAAGAATCAGCTGATGGCACAGGAAACGGTGATTTCGTGATTGATGGTTGAGTAATGAGAAGGCTGACTCCGGAGAGGAGGAGAGGAGAGCTTGTCGGAATTGGGGAAGCCGGTATTCTCGGCGCCGGAAATCTAAAAAAATGAAAAAAAATTGCTGAAAGCTTGTATAAAGCGTTGATTTTTTGTACCTTTGCAGTGCCGAAAAGTAAAATTTGAGGCGAAAAGTGCAGCTAAGCTTCTGAAGTTCAGGGGTTTGGTGGCGCATTTCGGGTGTGTGGCTCCGGTGAAAAAACCGGTGTTGATCCCGCTTAACGAGATAGATATCTTAATAGAAAAATAAACAAAAAGTAATCAAACAAAACTAAGATGCCAACAATCCAGCAATTAGTAAGAAAAGGACGCGTAGTGCTGAAAGACAAGAGC
>CAYNNV010000002.1:0-55542 GCA_964398625.1 uncultured Sangeribacter sp.
ATATAAATTATAACACCTTAAGATTATAGATTATGAAAATATATAAGATATTAATAGGCTTGGTTTTGACTCTTAGTTGCAACTTACCGGTGTATGCACAAGTAGGTACTGATGCCGACGATTGGTACAATCTACATCCTCATGTATGCGGGAAATATACTCCACTTAATGTAATTTTGGGATCTCGAAGTTTGCCGCCAGATATGCAATCTAATAATTGCTATTATTATTTTATGTTGGTAAGCAGAATAACAGATTACGATGCTCCCGGATATAAGACAAGCTCCTCATCAGGATTTTACAAAGGAGATCTTATAGTTCCCTCGAGAATTCTGCGGCAAGGGCCTATATGGGGAATATATAATCTTCACAATGAAGATTTATTGACCTCCATCTCTCTACCCGATAATTTCAGATTTATAAACGGCTTTTATGATTGTCCTCAAATTAAGGAACTTATCATACCTGATAGCGTGGAATTGGTAAGTAATGTTTACCGGCTTGATAATCTGGAATATCTACAATTGCCCAACAATGTGAATTATGCACAATACAAAGGTAAATTTTTTAATGTCAGTGAATTCAAGAAGCTAAGAAGTATAAAGTTGCCACACGAATCATTAGAGCTTTATGGATGTTTCTCTGATTGTCCTGAACTTCAGGAGATTGACATGGCAAATACAATAATTAGAGGAATTTGTGAGTCAAGTTTCTCGAATCTGCCTAAGCTTGAAGAGGTGGAATTACCATATCATCTTATAGCATTGAATCGCAATAGTTTATGCAATCTTCCAAATCTAAGAAAAGTAGTGATGCCTTTTGATGTCATCCACTATTTCTGGGACTCCTTTAATGAATGTCCGGCGATAGAGGAGATATGGCAGCGCTGCGAAACGCCATATCCCTTGGGAGAGAATTGCTTTTCCGATACTGACAAGGAAAAATGCATATTGTATGTACCTAAAGGCACTCTTGAAGCCTACAGAAATAAAGAGGGGTGGAAGGAATTTGTCAACATTGAGGAATATGATCTTTCCGGCGTGAAGGTTGCGACAACCGAGCAGGCGAAGATGACAGCCAGGGGAGGCAAAGGATGTGTCAAAATCACAGCCGGGGAAGGAGAAAAGGTGAATATTTACAGCCTTGACGGGCGATGCATACGGACGCTGCAGGTGAATGGAGAAATCACCGAGCCTCTGACGCGCGGAATCTATATCGTTGCAAGCGACACCGCCAGATATAAGATAGTAGTAGAATGACGTCAGAGCTTCGCTCGAAGGTTGGTTTAAGTCGTCGCAATGCGCCGAAGGTCGATGGTTGAATGGGTTGAAAGGTTGGTGAGTAAAAGGCAACCGCGTCGGAGTCCGCAGCGCGGACGAGATAATTGTTAACCGGGGATGAAGCCCGAAGGGCGAGTCCTCGGAAAGCACCCGGCTCCCACAAGAGTCCACGGAGTGGATGAAGGCATTGTTTGCCGTGGGTGACGCCGACAGTCAAACCCGCAGATCGCATCAACCTGTCAACCTTACTCACCTCAACCTTTAGCCGCAGGCTGATTATCTTGGTAAATTAATAAGGCTATGTCAAAATTTTGAAATTTTGACATAGCCTTATTATAATATAAATGCGAATGTGCCTTATTGGGCATTCTTAGGAGTCACTCTTATCGGAGCGGTTGGCACTGTTGCGTTATCCTCTTTTACAGGAGTCACTACTTTGCCGATAGAGATGGTGAGAGTCAGGACATCGTTTTTGTCCAGCTTCATTGATTTTGCATTTCCATTAAGGAATTGGTCGGCAGTGAAAAGGAAAGATGCGGTTTCTCCCGGCTTCATGCTTTTAACCGCCTGGCCCATTGAGGTCTGCATCGGAATAGTGCGATTCAGGATACCCTTTTGTTCGCCCGGCTGTGAAAACTGTTCAATGGCTTTACCGTCAGCACCTACAACTTTCATTGTATACGTAAACTCGTAACCCGGTTTTAAAGTCTCGCCTTCACCCGGAGTTGCAATCTTCACGTACAGACCATCCACTTCTTTGTACCCCTTTTTCTTTGCGGCAGCTGACAAGATTCTTTTAGCTTCAGCATCGGCTTTTTCCTGAGCGCGTTTTGCGATGCGTGCAGTGATCTCCTGCATTTTGGTTTGCACAGTGGTAGCATCTTTAACAGAGTCTCCGGAAAGGGCGTAAGTAAGTCCGTTGAGGAACATTGAATGATTTACTGAAGTTTCCATTTCTTCTTTAAATGCACGGCTCTGCATAGCAAACTGGATACCCATCATAATGCCTCGGTTATAAGCCTCGTTATCTTTAATTGCATCAATTCCGGTCTCAATGCCTTTGATAAAATCTTCTTTGCTAAAGGTAGAGTCTTGCTGAGCCAAGTTATAGTACTGTGCTGCATACATCTCTCCGAGATAATACGCAAGAGAGTCCATCTCAGTTAGATTCTTATAGTCTGAAATAGGCTTATCAGAGCCTTTTGTACCATTGCAGGAAGTCAATGCTAACCCTATTCCTAAGGAGGCTATTGCCAGATATTTAAGTTTCATTTTTTTGATTCTGTAAAGGTGAATTATTATTTTTGAGGTTCAACGGCTGAAGTCACAGGAGCATCTATTGAATTCTGAACTGTTTGCTCGGGTGCTTTATCTTTGGAGGAGACAGGATTGTTGAGTTCAATCTCCACGGGTCTGCGTTCTACCGAAGAGAGGGTGTCAATTACCACATTGACAGTCTCGCCGGTAGGCTCCATATTCTCCGTTGTTCTTCCTTTGCATGATGCCACGGTAAGTACGATACCTCCGAGAGTGGCAATCAATAAGGGATACTTATTAATTTGCATTGCCTTCCGAATTAGCGGCGTCTTGCGCGGGAGCATTGTCAGCTCCACCCACCTTGATAAGCTCTACAGTGAATACAAGGGGAGTATTCGGGGCAATTCCGCCCTGAGGTTGACCCTGTTCGCCATAAGCGAGTTCTGAGGGGATATAGAATACGTACTCAGCACCTTCCTGCATAAGTTGCAGACCCTCAGTCCAACCGGGAATGACGCGGTTAAGAGGGAAAGAAGTGGGTTCGCCACGGTCATAGGAAGAATCGAATACGGTGCCGTCAAGCAGTTTGCCTTCATAATGCACGGTCACTTCATCGGTAGCAGAAGGCTTAGCTCCGGTACCGGCTTTCTTAACTACATATACGAGGCCGGAAGGAGTGGTGTGAATGCTGTCGGGATTGGGCTTCATCAACTCAATAAACTTAACCTTATTGAGAGAATCAGCCTGAATCTTCTGTGCTATAGGGTCAATATCGTTGTCAGCTGAAGAATCACCGTTATTGCTGTTTTTACATGCGCTGAATGCAAGCGCGACAAATGCCGCCATCGTTGCGATAGCGACATTTTTCTTAAAAGAGAAATTCATTGCAGTTATTTCTTAATGACTTTAATAAGCTCAACTTCAAAGATAAGAGTGGAGTGAGGAGGAATTACGTTGGGTACGCCATTGGGACCGTATGCAAGGTCGGAGGGAATAAAGAATGTGTATTTTCCTCCCTCTTTCATAAGCTGTACGCCTTCGGTCCATCCCGGAATTACACGGTTCAGCGGGAAGGTAGCGGGTTCTCCACGATTAACTGAAGAGTCGAAAACCTGTCCGTTGAGAAGCTTGCCGGTATAATGCACGGTAACTTCATCTTCAGCAGTGGGTTGAGCACCTTCGCCCTCTTTCTCTACAATATACTGGAGACCTGAGGGAGTAACCTTTACATTTTCATTCTTTTTATTTTCCTCAAGGAATTTCTCACCTGCTTCGCGTGCGGCCTTAGTAGCTTTTTCCTCAAGTTCTTTCAGATAATCATTGATAAGTTTCTGAGCTTCCTCGACGGGGATTTCCGGAGTGCCACCGTCAAAAGCCACTTTTACACCATCTTTAAAGTCGTCAAGAGAAACTTCTTTGACGCCCATGCCTTTTAGCTGCTGACCCATGGCCAGACCCCAGGCATAACTTAATTTGTCCATATTATTTTGTATTTTAATATTTTTGTAATTCTATTTCAATAACGCAGCGCAAAGAGATAAAGTTTTGCGCCTTCACTAATATATTGCGAAGTTAACTAAAATTAAGTAAAAAATAAAATAAAGCTGAAAATTTCCCAAATGATTTTGCGAGTAAGATTTTTCAGGAAATTTGGAGGAATGAAAAATATTTTATAACTTTGCAGCGGTTTGTTAGAGGCGCATGGGCGTGGCTGCAAACTTAGGATTGTCTTATGGTGTAATGGCAGCACTAAGGTTTTTGGTTCCTTCAGTCCAGGTTCGAATCCTGGTAAGACAACTCAATTGATACCGGTGTACGGATTTTTCGTACACCTTTTTCTTTTTTAAGGTACAGATATTTACAGACTCTGAACGGAATGAACGGACTTAGGAATGTCTAAAGCATAGAATAGCACTAATTTTGTAAAGAATTAAAAATTTATTTCCCATGAAATTCAAATTATTTGCCGTATTGCCAATTCTTTTTTCATTTATCTTTACTTCATGTGATGAACCCATGACCTCAAATCCTTTGGTGAGCACCACTATCCCAAAGATCGGATGGACGGGTAACCGTTATGACGGCGATCTGTTTTACAAACCTTATTCATCAGGTGATGAAAACGGATATTTTGCTTTTCAAATTTCCGGCTCTAAGGTTAAAAAATGCGTCTATAATTATGTGACGGATTCAAAAAAAGATGCCCAAAGGATTGCTGAATCATTGCGCTCCGGTACTTGGTTATCGGAGGATGAACCCTGCAAACTGCCAATCAATAATTCCGGCAAAGTAGTTTATCTTAATTTTTCTTTGCTTGACGGTGCCTCATCATTGTCTTCGACTGCTTCAGGTCCTAATTTGGAGTGGATAATGAATATTTGGGAAAATAAATGGAAAAATCCGTTTATGACCTCCGGATATCTTCTTCCTAACTCCTTGTATTTCGGAGCTATAAAAAACATTGGTGATGAATATGAGTATACCACAACCAATGTTTTCGGAACTGATATTTCTGCTACCATAACCTCCGAAATAGAATCTACCAAGGATAAAATAATATATACTTTTACTGCTAAGCTTAAGACTCCTTCAAACGCGCTTGCATCGTTTGTAGCCAAATTAATTCCAATCTTTACTGAGGCGGATGATATTCATACTACCGCAAAAGTTAACGGAACCGATGCTATTTTAATTAGCAAGAGTGAGTTTGGGCCTTATGACCAATACCGAAGTGTTGGAAGAGAAGTCTTTTTATACAATATGGATATCGTACTTCATAAGCCGCTTCAATGTATCTTGCTTGAGTACGGATATTTCGATGAATGAGAACATGTTTATAAAGAAACGGGAGAGACTCGTGATGAAGAGCTCTCCCGATTTTTATATGTTTCTTAAAGTGATATTTCATTCGCAGTGGAAGTTGGTAAATATACCTCTTTCCTGGGCAGGAATCCCATCTGTCTCGCTTTGAGCGCGAATCGCTTTCACTAAGAATGCCATGTTTCGGCCAAGATTGCGCATGGTCTGAAGGCCTTCGGCATCGTCTTCTACATTCTCCGCTGTGAAGCCGTGCACCTCATTCCAATAAGTACTGGATACGATAGGCATTGCTGATATGGTGAAGTATTTGTTGATGTCGTCAAAAACTGAAGTTGAACCGGCGCGTCTTGATGACACCACTGTAGCACCGACCTTCATAGTCTTGTTGACTGTTACTGCCGTAGAATAGAATAGGCGGTCAAGGAAGGCGAGAAGCTGGCCATTGGCGTGAGCGTAATACGTTGGAGAGCCTATTATCACCCCGTCAGCTTCGGCAAATTTTGGAGCGGTCTCATTTACAAGATCATTGAAAACGCATTTTCCATGTTCGCGACAGAAATTGCAGGCGATGCAACCGCGGATATTTTTATTTCCGACTTCCACACGCTCAGTTTCTATCCCTTCAGCATGAAGAGTATTTTCCACTTCTTGAAGGGCTCGGTCTACACATCCGTGGGGGTGTGGACTTCCATTTATTAAGAGAATTTTCATATTTTTTAGAGATTGGTGTAACTGATTATTTCAACAATAGCCCAATGAAATTAGTTCGTCCGGATAATAAATAAATGCTAAATAGTGTTTATAAGTCGGAAATTATTGTAGATTTGTCGGATTTTGTGCTATCTTTGTATTCTAAAACACTAACTGCTATCATTTCTTATGGATCAATTGCTCTATATGTTTCAAGAAATAGACAATCGCGTGCTTCTTGCTGTCAACGGACTGCACAATGAATTTTGGGATATGGTGATGATGACCTATTCGCATCGATTTGTGTGGGTGCCCCTCTATATATTTTTAGCTTACATGCTTTATAAGAGATATGGTTGGCGAAAGATGATGATTATATCTGTGATGATAGCATTTACCATTACCGTGGCTGACCAGGTATGCGCCACTTTCCTGCGCCCGATATTCTGCCGGCCGCGTCCCGGTTATTCCGAGATCGGAGGAATGTTGCACTTTGTCAATGATTATCGCGGCGGTTCCTACGGTTTCCCTTCCTGTCATGCTGCCAATTCGTCAGCTCTATGTGCATATCTCATCTGTATGCTTCGTGGAAAGCGTCTTGCCATTGCATTGTCTGTATGGTTTATTGTGATGTGTTATAGCCGTATGTATCTGGGAGTACACTATCCTACCGACTTGCTTTTTGGCACTCTAATTGGTGCGTCAGTAGGTGCGGGGTTTGCATATTTGTCGCAGAAACTTATGGAAGTAAAGATGCCTTAATTCTTTTTCAGAATTGGTTAACATGATGTTAACTATTGTGTTAAATTAGCTAAATTGTTCAAAACATTTTCTTTTTCGTTTGTTCTATTTCTGAATTTCACAGAAAGGAAACAAATTATGAAAAAGAAAATTATGAGCATCGCTCTGATCGCTTTGACTCTTGGTAGCTTCAGCGGATTTGCCCGTACTCAGGAGTCAGGCGGAGATTGCAGTAGAAAAGAAAAAACAGAAAAAGTAAGGACTATTAAAGCTGATCGGAATATGCGTCAGTCCAACTTGGGGAGCAATCCCTTTGAAGGAATAGAACTGACAGGTGACCAGCAGGCACAGCTCAACTTGCTTCGTCAATCGAGGATGAAGGAACGACTTGCCAATCGTCAGAATCGAACGGCGCTTGCCGATTCGGTAATGGGTAGGACCGCAAATCGCCGCGAATATTTGCGTGAAGTTAAGGAGATAATCGGACCGGATCAATATACTCTGTTTCTTGAGAATATTGTAGTGAATGGCAACAATTCCGGACGCTCTATGCGTCAGGGTAGCAGGAAGATTAAAGCACAGAATGTATCTCGCACAGAGAGGGGAAACGGTGAAATGAAAGTTTCCCGCACCGGCTATCGTATTGGTGAATAAAAAAAGTCCGAATAAAAATAAGGAGTCTGCTGAAAGACTCCTTATTTTTTTAGTATGTCATAGCTGATTACTCTGCTGCGGGTGCGCAAGCTAAGAATATCTTTTCTATTGCATCAGCATCCAGCGGTTGGAATCCGTTGATTATACTTCCTCTGCAGGCTTTGGCGGCCATTTTTGATATATCTTTGCGTCGTATGCCGACAGATGCAAAAGTGGATGAGAGTCCAAGGTCTGAATATAGGAAACGCTTCAACAGTGAGATTGCCTCTAATGCAATTTCAGTTTTTGGTAATTTGCTGTCTATGCCAAATACATTGACGCCAAACTGCACATACTTGTCAATAGTATGTTCATTCAGGCAATATTCAAGCCAGCGGGGAGTGATAATGGCAAGTCCGTGGCCGTGGGTTATGTCATAGAGAGCTGAAAGTTCATGCTCCATGGGATGACAGCTCCACCTTTTTGGCCGGGCTCCTGCAATAAATCCATTGATAGCCCAGGATGATGCCCACATAAGGTTGGCGCGTGCTTCATAATTATCCGGCTGCTTGAGTGCAACGGGAGCATACTTTATGACTGTCTTCATAAGCGCCTCCATAATCGAGTCAAGCATATAAAGATCGGGAGTTAGGGTAAAGTAGGTCTCCATGATGTGACTAAGAATATCAGCAGCACCTGCGGCTGTCTGATATGCCGGTACGGTGTAGGTAAGCGTCGGATCAAGGAAGGAGACACGCGGTGTGAGCAGCGCTCCCGAGGCCGCCAGTTTGTCCCCGGTATCCATATTTGAGATTACCCCTATTGGATCCATTTCCGAGCCGGTGGCTGCTATAGTCAGAATAGTCACTATAGGCAGAGCCTTTGTTACCCTCCTTTTCTTATCGGAGAAAAATTCCCACGGGTCAAAGTCTTCACAGGCTCCTGCTGCGATAAACTTGGCTGCGTCGATTGTCGAGCCTCCACCTACGGCAAGTACACAATCAATTTTCTTATCCTTACATATCGCTGCCCCGGCACGTACTGAAGTGATGCGAGGATTAGGCTCAATTCCGGGAAGTTCGTACACTTCCAATTCATGACTGAGTAATTCTGTCATTACCTTATCATACAAACCTGTTTTCTTGATTGAGCCACCTCCGTAGCAAAGAAGCACACGTTTCCCGAACTTTGCTATTTCCGTACCGAGATGATGAAGTTGCCCTTCGCCAAAGTATACTCGTGTAGGAATGTCGAAAATAAATTGATGCATAATAGTGATTTTTAGTTTTTATTGCGACTTATAGCCTCAAGAAGAATTGCAGATAATTCTGAATTTGTTAACCCTGCTATCACTCTGTCGGCTTTTACATTTTCAAGTGCTTTATTTATACCTTCATCTGTGGCTTCTGCACCGCGAATAGCATCAATAAGCATACTGTCAATATCTCCGATAAGAAAAAAGTCACCCTGAATATTAAGGTCAATAATCCGTTGTCCTGCTGAATCAAGGAGAATAATAGTAGAAAATTCACCTGCACCCTCTACTCTTCTATGCGTGGGTTTCCCGGCTTCGGCTACCGGAGTGCCTTCAATCCAGCGACGTGAATAGTAGGGTTGTGACATTTCAATTATTTCTTTGACATCTTCCGGTTTCAGTTTTATTTCTCCATCACAAAGTGCTTTAATAGCATAATCCTTAAATTCCTCAATAGTCAAAGCCGGCAGATACTCGGAGATTGTTGTGATATGAGAACTTACGGATTTCACCTTCTTTGATTCAAGTTTTGAACGAGAGGGGGTGATAGCATTTACCATATTCTCCATATTAGTAGAGAAGAGCATTGTGCCGTGGGCAATTCCGCGTCCCGGCAGATGATAATAGGCATTTCCGGATACTTTACGGTCACCTATCAATACATCGTTTCTACCTCCGGCGCGTGCATCCAATCCCAAAGAGCGAAGCATTTTCGCTACCATCTCAGTATATTCCTCGAATGACGCCTGCACCTTATCCGTAGGAGTGATATAGGAGAACATGATATTGTCCATATCAGCATATACGCATCCTCCGCCGCTTTTGCGACGATAATACTCAATACCGTGATCTTTGCAATAGTTGATATTCACTTCGGTATCAATTTGTTGGTTGCGCCCAAATATTACGGTTGGCTTAACTTGCCAAAGGAAAAACATCTCTTGTGCCGGCATCTTTCGAGCCAGCCATTCCTCCATAGTTAGATAGAAGGGGAGTGAATGTGTGGGTTCTCCATCAGGGAGACTAACATGAATTATTGGCATGATAGTATTTATTTTGTTGTAAAGGTATATCTTTTTCATCAATTTGCAAAGTGTTTGGATGTATGAGAAAATATTTTTACCTTTGTGCATCTCATAAATTCCTACACATTATAATATGAAAAAATCTTTACTTTTTCTTTCTGCAGCTTTTCTCGCATCTGCTTCTGCATTTGCGGAAGTTGGAGATATTATTTACGACGGTAATTATGTCTATACCGTTATCAGTGATGAAAATGCAGAAGTTGAACTCACTCAGTATAACGGGAATGCTTCGAAAGTTGAAATTCCTACTACTGTCAAAAAAAACAGGACATATACGGTTACAAAAATCGGCAATTCAGTATTTGACGGTAAAAGCAGCCTTTCGAGTGTGACAATACCGTCAACTGTACGCGTGCTTGGCAAGAGTGTTTTTTATCAGTGTACATCATTGAAATCAATTGATCTTCCGGAAGCTATCACTCAAATTGGAGATGCCTGCTTCTTTGGTTCCGGCTTGAAGAGTATCACAATACCTTCCGGCGTGACGCTTCTTGATGGTCAGACTTTCTGCAATTGTACATCACTTGAGGAAGTAAATTTGAATGAGGGGTTAACCTCTTTAGGAGGAAACGTTTTTAGCACCTGTACGGCGTTAAAGTCAATTTCATTGCCATCCACTGTCACTAATATCGGTGTTGGTGCATTTACAAATTGTTCTGCACTTGAAAGTGTAGAATTGCCAAACTCTGCACTTACAATCGACGACGGTGCTTTCACGGAGTGTAAATCTCTAAAGTACTTATTCCTCCCTGCCGGAGTTGAAAAAATAGTTTCAGCTCCGTGTATTGACTGTCCGGCACTTGAAGCGATCGATGTAGACCCCGAAAATCAATATTTCTCTTCGGAAGACGGTATTCTTTATAATAAGGATAAGACAATACTTATAAACTTCCCAGGTGCTCGCGGTGGTAAATTCTGGATTCCGGAATCAGTGATAATGATCGGTCCCAAAGCATTCTATCGCAACACTAACGTGACCGGCGTATATATGACTGAAAATGTGCGTTACCTCAATTACGGTATATTCTACGGATGCTATGCCCTTGCTGACATACTTGTTAGTCCTTCACTTGAATCAATCAGCACAGCAGCTTTCTCACAGTGCAAGGCACTTGTAGACCTCACAATCCCTGCCGGTGTGAAGAGCCTTGAGTTCGGTGCTCTATTTAATAATACCGCTCTTCGCACTCTCATCATGCTTCCCGAGGAAGCTCCCGAAGTTGGCCCTAATGCTATCTCCGGTCTCAAGAAGACTCAGATGACAGTATATGTTCCCGAGGGCTGTATTGATAATTACAAGGATGCTGCCGACTGGAAGACATTCTCCAACTGGGCTGAAATCTCAGGTACAATATCTATGAATCTTGTGCAGAACGACGTCACTCTCGTAGGCGACGACGCTACCTCTCAGCTTGAGATCAATGTAGAGACAGATTCAGATATTCTCCGCCTTATTGCAGTGCGCTATACTTCATCAAATCCCGAAATTGCTACCGTTAATGCTGATGGTGTAGTAACAGCTGTTGACAATGGAGAGTGTACTATCTCCGTTGAGATGTATGACAATCTCGGAGGAACCGCTTCCGGTGAATGTAAGGTAAATGTTTCAGAGGTTACCGGTGTTGAAACTCCCGAAGTAGCCTTCGATGCCGAGACTGAGATATATACTATTCAGGGTATCAGAGTAAATTCTAATATAGAAAATCTTCCCGCCGGTATCTACGTAGTTCGTTCCGGCAAAGAAGTTAAGAAAGTGATGGTGAAGTAACCACTGCTTCTGAATAAAAAAATTGCGGAGGAAAAGACTTTAAGTCCAATCCTCCGCAATTTTTTTATCTATGAATTATAATTTCTGAATGTCGGCGGCAATCTGTGGTGCGGTCAAGTGATTAGCTTCAAGAATCTCTTTATAATCATAGCGATCTGCAAATTGTTTTGCTAGGCCGTAGCTGAGAGTTTTCATATCGCTGTCGCCATAGTAGCGGGCTACCTTCTCACCGAAGCCGCCGTCGAGCACGCCATCTTCTATAGTCACTACAAGATGATGATCTTTCTTAAGACTTTCAAGCATTTCAGTATCGAGACCCGACAGATAGCGAGGATTGATCACAGTAGCATTTAGTCCTTTCTTGGCAAGAAGATCGGCAGTGTCAAGGGCAAGTTGCAAGAATGTGCCGGCTCCGATTATTGCGATTCCCGAGCCCTCACGTACTATTTCAAACTTATTCAACTCAGACCAGTCAGTCTGCACTCCGCTTGTGGAGTGGCGTACTTCTCCTCCCGGGAAGCGGATGGCCACCGGATAATCTGTCTGTTTCATAGCCCACCGTTGCATTGAGATATACTCCTCCTTGGTGGTTGGCGCAAGAAATACCCAGCCCGGTATATTTGACATCAACGCAATATCAAACCAGCCAAGGTGAGTCACATCGGTCATCCCGAGTACGGTTCCGGCAAAGATATTCACTACTACCGGCATATTGTTGATAGAAATATCTTGTGAGAATTGGTCGTATGCACGTTGTAAAAATGAGCTGACTACTCCAAAGCACGGTCTTCCTCCGGCCTTGGCAATTCCGGAAGCCATGGCTGCCGCTTCCTGTTCGGCAATGCCTACATCTATAAACTGTCGTCCGGCTTCTTTACGCTTGTCGGGCGTAAATCCAAGTACTCCCGGTGTCCCTGCTGTGATGACGCATACTCCCGGATTTTCCTTCATCTCCGCAAGCATCTCCGTAGTGAATATATCGGAATAATCCTCTGCGTTATCTTCACTTTTCAGCTTTCCGGTAGCAAGGTCAAACGGCATGGACCAGTGGAAAGCCTCTTTGTTTTCCTCTGCCGGCTTATAGCCATGTCCTTTATCAGTATGGATATGCACAACGACCGGATGATCCGTATCTTTTACTTTCCGAAAAGCAGAGATGAGAGCCTCAATATCATTACCCTCCTCTACATAGAGATAATCATAACCAAGAGTTTTGAAATAATTCTCTTCAGCTGTTCCGTTAGTCTTTCTCAGCAGTGCGAGGTTGGCGTAAAGCCCACCGTGATTCTCAGCTATCGACATTTCATTGTCATTGACTACAACGATGAAGTTGCTGTCGAGCGTTGCCCCCTCATCAAGACCTTCAAATGCTTCTCCTCCGCTGAGTGAGCCGTCGCCTACAAGAGCAATTACATTATATTTCATACCGAGCAAGTCGCGCCCTTTGGCTATTCCTCCCGCCAGAGATACGGCAGTGGAAGTATGTCCTATGGTAAAAAGATCGTAAGGCGATTCTTCAGGATTAGTATAGCCCGTCACGTCATCATACTTGGCAGGATCAAGGAATGCCTCGATACGCCCTGTAAGCATTTTGTGAATATAAGTCTGATGAGAGACGTCGAATACGATCTTATCATCAGGCGTATTAAATACATAATGAAGCGCAACGGTTGCCTCCACAAGTCCCAGATTCGGACCCACATGCCCTCCGTGAGCTGATATTTTTGTAAGAAAAGTACTACGAAGTTTATTACATAAGTCACTAAGCTCCTCCTTGCCAAGACTGCGAATGTCGGCAGGAGACTTTATATCTTTAAGTTGCATATTAAATAAAATTATTTCTGATTCTATCTGATATAACAAAGCAACGCAACAAAAAGATTTATTTCCTGCCACTTACTTCATAACTCTGCCCGGTGACTTCTAACTTAATCTTATCGTGATACGGTAAGCATCGTATAGCCCAGGAATATCACGCCCATGAAGAATGTGATACCGAGCCACATACGTGCATATCCCGCATAGTCATAGCTCTCCTCCTTGGCTCCGTTTTGCCACGCTTTCTTTGCTCGCCATGAGAAATACACCGCTATTATTCCCGTGAATAAAAAGCAGAAGATGGCAGCTAAGATGGATTCAAAGAAATAAAACTTCGGCGGACGGCTATAATCAGGCTGTTGCTCTACAGGAGGAGTAAAATCAGTACCCGATTCCTCCACCTGTTGTCGGTATCTCATTGGTAACTGCTCCAGATTCTCCTGTCTGGCTTTCAAATCGGCTTCCTGCTGTCGGCGGGCTTCCTCCTCCGGAGTCAGCTGCCTCTCTCCCGGCACTCCTATAAGTCGCTGACGAAACAGACGGCATATCTCAGCTACTTCTTCAGCTTTTTGCCAGTCTTTCATATCCTTACACCATACATAAGTGTCAGGATAGACTCCGGCATCAGGAAGTTCCTCAAGAGTATACGGCCCTTTTTGCTCGCCGTTGAGCATTACAAAATATTTCATCCGGTGCAAAAATAGTCATAAATATCAATACTGCCAAACTCCGGTTGCTGTGAGGATTAAAATTTGAGAGGCTGCACCATAATTTTTTTTTGGTGCAGCCTCTTGATGAGAATAAAAAGTGACGCTCTATCAATTAGCCTTGTAGGGCTCTACATTGATGAACTTACGACCCTCTTTGCCGGTTGAGAATACTACGATACCGTCAACGAGAGCGTAGATAGTGTGATCCTTACCCATGCCCACATTAAGTCCGGGATGGTGCTGAGTGCCGCGCTGACGCTTGATGATATTGCCGGCCTTGCAGCTTGATCCACCATAGATTTTCACGCCGAGGCGTTTGCTTTCTGATTCGCGGCCGTTCTTAGAACTGCCGACACCTTTTTTATGTGCCATATCTGTCGAGGATGGGAATTAAGCGTTAACAATCTCTTTAATCATCACTTTGGTGAACTGCTGGCGATGACCGTTTTTACGGCGATAACCTTTGCGACGCTTCTTCTTGAAGACGATCACTTTTTCACCTTTTACGAGCGGAAGCATTACTTCGCCCTTTACTGAAGCACCTTCTACGGCAGGTGCACCAACTTTCACGTTGCCGTCGGCATCAATAAGGAGAACTTTGTCGAATACTACTTCGTCTCCCTCTTTCACATCATTGCCGAGATGATGAACATACAGATACTTGCCTGCTTCGGCCTTGAACTGCTGTCCCTTGATTTCTACAATTGCGTACATCGCTAATTATTTGATTTACAAGTTAGTCCGTTGGGCGATTGGCGCTCGGCCAATACTTATTTTGAGCCATGGCGGTATAAAAGCGGCACAAAGTTAATACTTTTTCTTCTCTCCTGCAACATTTCCTCAAATTATTTTTTCGCAATGTTTTACTTAAAGTTACTTCGTGCTTATGGCGGCTTTAGCTTCCTCAATGGTGGAATAAAAATTCCCTTGCTTATCTATATATCCTCTGTCTCCAAGAAGTAAGACTTCTGCTAATCCATCTTTGAAACTATCAGCTTCTCTATACTGAGCCGGGATAACCAATTCACCTGATTTATCAATATATCCCCACTTTCCGTCAATCGCTACGGCAGCTAAGCCATCACTAAATGGAATTATAAATTCAAATTTTGCAGGAATCGCCACCTCTCCGGACTTATTTATAAATACCCATTCTCCATTAGCATAGACAGCAGCCAAGCCTTCACTGAAGGGGTTAGCCAAATCAAATTTTGCCGCGATTGAGTATTCTCCTGCTTTATCAATATATCCCCATTTGTCGTTTATCTCAACAGCTGCCAAGCCCTCGCTGAAGTCCGTAGTACTTTGAAAATCTGCCACAACAACCAATTCGCCCGATTTGTCAATATATCCCTTTTTATCGTTGATCACAACCGCTGCCATACCTTCACTAAAAGGATTAGCATGGTTGAATGTTGCCGGGATAATGAATTTCCCTGACTTGTCAATATACCCCCATTTACCGTCTAATTCTATGTTTGCCACATCTTCACTGTAAGGACCTGCAAAATCGAAATTAATCGGCACCACTAATTCTCCGTAGATATTTATGAACCCATACTTATTACCCTGTTCCACCTTAGCCATACCTTCCGAGAAATCCCAAGCATAATCGTATGTAGCCGGGATCACAATCTCTCCGGTTGTCTTATCTTTGAAGCCGTATTTGCCATTATCGGCAAAGTATAATTCCAAGTTACCCTGTGCAAGAATAGGGGAGAAGACGGTAAATGCAAGAAGAAAATATATTATCAGGCGTTTCATATAGGGTGAGTAGTTTTAAGGATTTGGAATTAACTCAATTGAGTTAAAGAGAAATTATTTAGTATCAAAGTCGTAGACATAGTCGCCAAACTTTACACTTTTTAATATCACATCATTGCCAATAATAACGTAATCAGGTTCCGCTGAGGTCTTATAAAATTCCCATAATTCCTTAAAATTGGGAGCAGCGAAGATTGGTACGTTGAGAAGAATATCTCCATTATTTTCAGTGTGAATAAGGAATGATTCATTATCAGCATCATACGTATCAAGGGTCATAGATTGTTTTCTAAAATTCTTTTTCCTTTCAGTGATATACATATCTGCCGCATCATTATAAAATATATTATATAACCGCTGTACTTTGTTTAGTTCGGCTGAATATGTATTGTTGATATTATCAGATATCTCTTTGATCTTTGCAATGCGGTCTGTGTCATTAACTCGAGCTTGATAGTCAGCAGTCTTCTCAAATTCTCCCTTTTTCTGCCATTGTGCAATCTCTTGCTCAATAATTGCATTGATAGAGGTTTCAGAAGGAACTTTAATACCTTTCTTTGCAGCAAAATCTTCAAATGAGCCAACAGTGTAATTGATATATTGTGCAAAATCCATCTTTGCATATTTCTCAAATTCTTTTTGTTGAGCAATCAGTTGAGGATTCACTGCTTTTTCTGCCTCTTCCGGGGTTTTATAAGAATTTCCTAACTTGTCAATGTAGATCCATCTACCATACAAATTAACTCTGGCTATGCCATTTTGGAATGTTCCTGAAGTAGAATATATTGCCGGGATCACAAGTTCTCCCGATTTATCAATAAATCCCCAATACTCATCAATTAAAACTGATGCTAATCCTTCGTGGAAAATATGTAAATCAGTATATTGTGCAGGTATAATAAATTCACCCGTCCTATCAATAAATCCATATTTCCCTTTAAGCTTAACAAGAGCCAAACCATTTCTGAAATTGTCTATTTCTTCAAATTGTGGGGGGATTACAATTTCGTGGGTAGATTTATCGATAAACCCATATCCGTGTCTATGGTCATAAAATCCCGCTAGGTTGTCTTGGGCAAGGAGAGGGGAGAGGGTGGTAAGGGCGAGTAGAAAGGTTAGGAGCAGGCGTTTCATCTGATGGAAATTTAGATGGATGGGAATTTAAGTAGAGAGATTAGTAAGAAAAAGTAGATTAGTATTTAAATAATTGTCATTGCCCGAAGTGGTTATGACGGGCAATGACAATATTATTGTTTTAGGAATTTAGCATTTGGAGGTCATGATGCGGAGCACGTGGCGGTCGGTTTCCGTCATTGCATCGCGACCTATGGAGGTGAGGTTGTGGATGGTCTGATCCACGTCGTCGCTCACGATTCCCTCGGCTGAGGTGACACATTTTCCGGCCATTGAGAGCATGGCTGCCATAAGTGCGGTGCTTACGCCCGAGGAAACTTTGAGCGCGCATGAGGGTTTTGCGCCGTCGCAGAGCATTCCGGCAAGGTTGGCTACCATATTCTTGATAGTGGCGCAAGTCTGGTCGTAGTTGCCTCCCATGAGATATACGATACCGGAGCTGGAGCCTGTGGATGCAACCACGCAGCCGCAGAGTGCCGAGAGTCGTCCGAGGCTCTGCTTTATATAGATGGAGGTGAGGTGCGAGAGTGCTAATGCGCGGATGAGCTGATCTTCGGAAGCATTGATATCTTTAGCGTAGGTCACAACCGGCATAGTGGCGGTGATTCCCTGATTTCCGCTCCCGGAGTTTGACATCACCGGAATCGGAGCGCCTGCCATGCGGGCGTCGCAAGCCGCTGAGGTATAAGCCATCATGTGGCCGAGGATAGTGTTTCCGAATACCTCCTCTCCCTGGTGGCGAATAGTACACCCGAGTGAATGACCGTAGTCACCCTTGAAGGCTTGACGCGCGGCAGCAAGGTTAAGGCGTTTGGCTTCGAGTATGAAGCGCAGCTCATCAATCGGCGATTCAGTAGCAAATTCGTATACGGTGCGGAAGTTGAGCTCCGGGTCAGTGCCGTGGTCGGCTTCGGTAGCGGCTTCCACCTTCTGATCGAGTAAAATCTCTTCGTTTTTCTCGCAACGAATGAAATTAGTATGAATCTCATTGATTACGGCGCGGGCGCGATCGGAGCCTTTACTCACTGTCACGTCAATATAGAGCTTGGAGGGAGCATCTTCAGCCAGTGAGAAAGATATGCGTCCTTCGTCAATATATTTTTTACCCTTTTCCACTGCTTCGTCGCATACATCCTTGAGCACTTCAAGTCCATATTCCGATTTGCCGATTAAGGCGCCCAGAGCAATGGCAATGGGCAGGCCGATCATACCGGTGCCCGGGATTCCTACGCCCATAGCGTTCTTAAGCATATTCGCGCTCATAGCCACCTCAATCTTCTCCGGCAGCGAGCCTAAAAGCTCAGTGGCTTTGGCTACGCAGAGAGCTACGGCCACCGGTTCGGTACAACCGATGGCAGGGACTACTTCGCGCTGCATCAAGGCGATGATTTCATCGCGCAATTGTTTGTCAAGCATGATAATATCTCGTTTTTTTATGACTACTATATTTTATTTCGTTTGCGAGCCGAGAGACATAGACCGGGTCGGAACCGCAGCAATATCCTATGGCATCAATCCTTGGATTGTTGCGAAACGTATCGGCGAGAATTTTCGCGCCTTTCTCCGCTCTGATTTTCCCCGTACCCGGTATGCAGGCTGCCGGGCGAATACGCAGCGGTTGCGTGGTGACGGAGGACAGGATTTCCGCCCCCTTGATTGCTTCAGATATTGGCAACATACAATTGAGGCCGAAATAATCCACATTCCATTGTTCCGACAGGTGCTTTATTCCCTCTTTCATTTGCTCGAACTTGAATTTAGTCGGTGAAAAACTTACCCAAACTTTCATCTCGGGAAATTCTGATGCCGCTATCACGGCTTCCAAAGCTGCTTCCGGCGTCGGGAAAGTCTCAAAAAGGAGAGTGTCAGGAGAAAAGCGGGCTGCTGCGGCTATCTGAGCGGTATAGATTCTGCGCGCTTCAATGGCTGAAATATTATTGGGTATAGGGGAAATAGCAAATGCTATCTCAACGTCGCTGCGCCCCGTCTTTTTGCGCGCCTCAATGGCTGCTTCCAATCCTCCGGCTATAAGTTTTCTCCAATCCTGCGAATAGAGAGGGGAGGAGAGGAATGTATTGGTAATAAGTATGTTGGCTCCTGCATCAATATATTTTCGATGCAGATTTTCCACCGCGCTATTGCGTATGATATTAAGCATATCGGCCTTGCATTCGTTATCTCGCAGGTTAGGATTGCGATTTAAAAGGAATGAGCCGTTAGCGCCCTGAATAATTCGTGGTTTAGATGAAGTGTAGTCCATATAGTATCAGATAGGAAGTCTGTTGCGACGTCCGCGTTCAATTCGTTTGTTAGTCCAGCATTTGCGGCATACCGACATATAGCGGTCATTGCCGCCAATTTCAACCTGTTGACCCTCAGTGATAATCTCTCCGTTGGAATCAATACGGGCATTTACTATAGTTTTGCGACCGCAGGAACAGGTGGATTTGACTTCGTCAATCGAATCAGCCACCTCAAACAAGCGTCGTGACCCCTCAAAAAGGTGAGTCTTAAAGTCGGTGCGAAGTCCATAGCACACCACATTGCAGGCAAAATTATCAACCGCCATTGCCAGCTGGTCAACCTGACGCTCCGAAAGAAACTGAGCCTCGTCAATGAGAATCCATTCCGGACGTTCTTCTTCAGGCATCCGGGATATAAGAGCGAAGAGATCGGTATCGGCAAATATCCAGAGGCACCGGCGTTCTATACCGATACGACTGCGGATGACGGAGTCAGCCTCGCGTGTATCGGTAGCGGGCTTCATGCATAGGTATGACATGCCTCGTTCTTCAAAATTATATGCAGTGGTCAGAAGCATAGCGGTTTTTGCCGACCCCATGGTGCCATAGCGGAAATAGAGCTTCCCGATTCGTTTCATTTTTTTTGTGTCAGATTTTATGATGCCATACAATTTGGTATCAGATTGCGAAGTTAATATAAAAATCTCTATTTGTCAATACGTAGCGTATGTAATCTTCAAAAATAATCTTTAAAGTGCGGTATTGAGTAGCGTATGGACTTAAACTTTTATCGGAAGATATTGTCATAATGATAAAAACTAATTTGTTACTATAAAACTAAAGTGCCATGTATAGAAAGTTATTATCAGCAATCTTTGCCGGTCTTCTATCCCTAACTCCCGCTATGGAAATGATGGCACAGCGCCCGGGTTCAAGTTCCGCAGGGCGCAACGCATCAGGCAATCATCGCAGCAATAGCGCAGCGCGCCCCGGCGGTCAGACCAATTCTGTGAATAGTACTTCTTCAAGTCGGCCTGCCAATTCAGCAACCAATCATAGGCCAAACAATAACTCCTCAGTGCGTCCGGGTAATTCCGGCAATGCAAGCAAGCCCGGAGGCGGTGCAGCTGTCAAGCCCGGCAATAATTGGGGTAATCCTGTTCGACCCGGCGGTTCAAGTGCCGTCCGCCCCGGCGGTTCAAGTGCTGTCCGCCCCGGTGCTTCTCCGGTACGACCGGGAAACTCGGCTATGCGGCCGGGAGCAGGGAGTAAACCGGTACCGGCCGTGCGCCCTCCTTATTCTCCTCTGCGCCCCGGATATCGTCCCGGAGTCGTAGTCAATAATTACGGTTGGTATAATCCTTATCCGGGCAGATGGGAACGTCCACTTCCTCCACCGCCTGTATTTCCGGTTAACATTCGCCCGGTGTATACGGTGCCTTCCATTTCTTCAGTGCTCGGTCTTACTTTTGGTACTCTCATTGACGTAGGTCTAAACTCTCTCATCCGCGCCGGATATAATGTGGTCGGTTCGGTAAATGATGCTATTTATCTGAGCAACGTTATGCAGTTCGGCTACACATGGCCTCAGGTATCAGTCTATTACGGGCCGTCCGGTTTGGCCTCCACGCGCTTCCAATATTTATCCTCAGGATCTTCCCAAAGTCGTTATCGCAGTGTATACAATCAGTTGTGCACCCTCTATGGCAGTCCGGTATTGGAAAATGTGAATAATGGAATAATTACTGCTACATGGTGGGGTGGTGATCGGAATGGTTATGTATCTCTCACTTTCGGCCCCGGAGTTATGCAGAATGGTTCCGTCGGATACTTCACTGATATAATCTATGGTTCTACACTTTATCCCGATTATTACATTTATGAATAAAATATCACTTTGTATCATAGCTTTAGGATTGCTACTTTCGTTTGCCTCCTGTAAACCTACTGAGCAGAACTATAAGAAGGCCTACGATGCAGCGATAGCAAAACAGAAAGCTTCGCAGTATGATGCCGACTTGGGACTCGACCTTGCCGCCCTTACTCCAGATGATGCGCCTCTCACTGCTGCGGTGGGCGAAGGGAATGTGATGGTCAAGACTCTCGCCATAAGAATACTTGGCGATGAGAACACCGTACCGCCTCAATACAATGTGTGCGTGGGAATATATAAGATGCCTACTAATGCTAAAGCTCATGCAGAGGCTTTGCGTTCGCAAGGGTATGAGGCATTCGTGATGGTTGACGGTGAAGATAATTATCATACTATTGCCCGCTCCTTCGACTCATGGGATGAAGCCGCTGCTTTTGCTACCGAATTTAAGTCAGTACGGAAGGATGAGAAGTATATCGGACTTAAAGGCGCTCCGGTGATTGAGCGCCCTACGGTGTCTGCTTCCCCTGATTCTAAGGGCTCCGGCAGGTGAGTGGAATTTCATAAAAAATCTAAAAAATAAAGAAAAAAACGATAGAAAAGCGCTCAGGGAATTGACGAAAAGGAAAAATTGTAGTATATTTGCACCTTTAAAGGGCGCAAGGCGTGGATATTATGCCTGATATTCCCACTCCTTGCGCCCATAGATTTGATTTTATCTTGCCTGAGCTTTATCCCGTGAGGGGATTTTGCTGTCGGGAAGAAGACCATAAGTAGAAGATCAACTAATTTTTCTATATTTACCTATGAATAATAAATTATTACTTTCACTCTTTCTTGCCGCCGCTCCTGCTGCCATGGTAGCACAGCAGCAGAAGACCGGCTATGTAGATTGGGGTATCAAAGGTACGGATTTCCCGGCTGCATTTGCCAAATGGGAAAAGGGTCAGAAATGGAGTACTGATGACAACTTCTTCATTTCCCGCGTTAAGCCCAAAACCCGCTTCCGCAATACCGCCACTCAGGTTAATCCTCTCCTTACCGAAGATGTAGATAAGAAGCTTATCTATTGGGTTCCTGTAAACAATGAATACTTCAACGCTCTTCCTGACGGACAGTTTGACTCTGACGTTTTCCCGATGTGGTCCTACGTCACTCACTACGGTAACTGGTCAACTACCCTTATGAGAATGCCCGGTAACTTTGCCGATGCAGCTCATAGAAACGGCGTACCCGTCAGTGTTGTGGCTTCCGTGCCTTGGGGCAATATCTCTGAAAAATGGCAGACCGCTCTTCAGAAGCTCGTGGATGTAGGCGCTGAAAAAATGGCTGACTTCATGACTTACTACGGTATCGACGGTATAGGCTATAATTCAGAGTTTGCTACAAGAACCTCAATTCCCATGGATCTTGCCGCCTATCATGCTGATATCCGTCATCGTCTTGTGGATACCGGTCGCAATCCTATCACCGAATTTATTTGGTACGACGGTACAAACGAGCAGGGCAACATCACCTTTGATAATGGCCTCGGTACTCACAATGATGACCTCTGGGGTTATGGTGATGATATTAAGACTGCTCTTTTCTTCAACTATAACTGGAATAAGAAATCACTTCTCAACAAGTCGGTGATGCGCGCTGAAGATGTTGGTCGCACGCCGCTTGACCTTTATGTGGGTATCAATATGCAGGGTCGCGAGCCCAAATCAGGCGATATCTGGCCGTTGCTTAAAGATTATCCCCTCTCTATCGGTCTTTGGGGGGCTCACTCCGAAAATATGATCTATGAGAGCCGTGCAGAAAGAGGCTCTTCAGCCGACGTCCACATGCGTACTTTCATGCTTCGCCTTGAACGCTGGTTTACTGGCGGATCACGCAACCCGGCCAATACTCCTGACTTCTCAAACTCACTGAAGTATTCTTCGGAGCATACTGATTTTATGGGTATGTCGAAGATGATGTCAGCCCGTTCCTCTCTCAAATGGGATCTTTCTGAGGAGCCGTTTATCTCTTACTTCAACCTCGGTAACGGTAAGTTCTTTAATTTCAAAGGAGAACGCTGCCACGATTCCGAATGGTACAATATCGGTATGCAAGACTATATGCCTACTTGGATGTGGTGGTTCTCATCACGCTTCCTTTCAGGCAATGCAGCCGATGTACCTGCTGACGGTCTCGATGCCGAATTCGTATGGGATGATGCTTGGATGGGTGGCTCACTCGTTAAGGTGGCAGGTTCATCATCCGACGAATATCTTCACCTCTTCAAGACAGAATTCCCCCTGCAGGCAGGCGATGAAATCACAGTGCGCTACAAAGTGCTCGCCGGTAATGCCGACATTGCGCTCGCTCTCTCAGCCAAAGGCTCAGAGCAGACTGTGGCTGATGAAGCCGGCCTCTCAGTACTAAAGAGCTCAGACGCTCTTGTTCCCGGAAACTGGATCGAAAAGAAATTTATTGTAGGACAGGATGCTCCCGCTCTATCTAACAAGGAGCTGGCTATGGTTGCACTTCATTTCCGCAACGCCTCCGGCCTTGATATGCGCCTTGGTGAATTCTCAATCGTGCGCCCCGGCGCTACTTCTGCCCGTCCTGCACAACCTCAGATAGAAAGCGGTGCACTCCTTTCATCGCGTCACGGCGCTGCCGACGGTAAGATTATCTTTAATATGCCTAATGACAAGCCCGTTGGCGAGGTTTGCTATAATACTGATGTAAACACATCACTCTTCAAGCTCTATGCCTGTCAGGAAGGAGAAGAACCTGTGCTTATGGGTATGACTTCATCATGGGCAGGTATGCTCTTCAATATTCCCGTTAATCCTAAAGGCAGCAATAAGATTATCTTTGGTGTATCAGCCCTCTCTCTTGATATGACAGCAGAGTCTGAGATTGCGTGGGGTGAATGGTATGACCTTGATGCAGCCTATCAGATCACTGATGATGTAAATGTTAATAAGACCGTATTCAAGCCCGGTGAAGCTATAGAGATAGCATACAATGACGCTCGTCACCCCGCTTCTACATGGATTCTTTCAGATGATGAAGGGAATGAAGTGGCACGCAGCGAAAATTCTCTGTCACTCTCCATACCTGACGGTATAGAAAAGCTTGGCAACTATACGCTCCGCATTGATGGACTCGTGCATAATGAAGACGGTACTACAGCCTCTGACAAGCGCACATGGCCCGCTATCGTGCAGGTTTCTCACTCTGATAAGGGCGCCGTTCCTCAGATCTCATCTTTCACAGTCAACGGATCTTCAGATGCTGTTGAACTTACATCAGCCGGTGATGTGGACGTAGAGTACACTACTCTTCCCGGCAACGCCAAGTTGTCACGCGGCCTCAAGGTAGGCAAGTACGGTGTTGGTCTTCGCTATCGCGATACTGAGACTACCGGCAATAAGTCATTCTCTGTATCCTTCTGGTTCAAGCCTGACGATTATAAGGGTAAATCACTCCAGCTCTTCTCGGTTCGTGACAAGCAGGATAAGTGGTCAAACAACAACTGGGGTTGGTTCTGGCATATTCTCAATGAAGACGGCACTACCAGTGAATTTGCTATACGTATGAACAATAACAGCGTGAAGTTCGACCTCGAAAACTGCTATATCACTCCCGGCGTATGGCATCACTTCGCATACGTATTCGATGTAAATTCCGACAAGCAGGTGCGTCCTTCTTTCTATCTTGACGGCAAGAAAGTGGATTTCAAATCCTTCACCCGCAACGATCAGACTTATAAAATTGATGATGAAGTACCCTACTTCGGCACTCTCTATGATTGGCGTGAAAACAACGTAGTAGCAATTGGCGGCTATACCCACAAGATTGGTTCTGTGCGCGGTAATGTAGATAACTTCGCATTCTTCAACAATGCTCTCAGCGATGAAGAAGTTAAGGCTACCATGGGTGACTTTGATTCTAATGTGCCCGCCTCTCTTGTAGGTTACTTTGATTTTGAGCAGAATGCCAATTCTGATTTGTCATTCTTCAGCAGCGGCAACGATAAGATTCAGTTCCGCGGCGGAAATATAGACTATGTCGACGATGAGATAGAAGGTTCCGGTACTCTCAAATGGGTAGAACCTCAGTACTGTGCAGGATCTCCATTCCTCGGTGGTAATGCCCATGATCTTAACACTAATGTTGAAATCGAGGCTCCCGGAGCACTCGTAGGAGCCACTGAAGGTAATGCCGAGGCAGGTAAGACTAAAGTTACTTTTGCTGAATCCGGTAGTGCTGACCGCTTTGTAAAGCTCAAAGTGAGCAATGAATATGGCTCTGACGTTCGTGTCATTCCAGTGAAGATAGGCGAAGGTAAGGTAGAGACTGTCAATGAAGAAAGTTCAGTTGATGTTTATCCTAATCCTTTCACTGACCGCCTTGTGATAGAAGCTCCCGAAGCCGGTAATTTCCGAGTTGTTCTTGCCGGTCTTGACGGTGCCCTGCTTACTGCTAATGACTTTAAGG
The DNA here is from genome assembly GCA_964398625.1 of uncultured Sangeribacter sp. Taxonomy (GTDB): domain Bacteria; phylum Bacteroidota; class Bacteroidia; order Bacteroidales; family Muribaculaceae; genus Lepagella. The sequence continues at coordinate 25,551 of CAYNNV010000002.1, forward strand.
CACAGAGCGGCGACAAGATGATTATATATCCGGAAGTAAACAAGGGATTCTATCTACTTATGCTCTACAAAGATGGTAAGCTTGTAAGCTCCAACAAGGTGATTCGCAAATGATATAAATTTAATCATATAAATAATATTGGATGTGCCTTCTATGACACATCCAATATTTTTTTGTATTCATTGGATCTATTGACGAGAGAGGATGAGGGTAGCTCTTGGTGCGAGGCTAAGAGGTGAATTATCTTCTGTAACAGGGATTACTCTATCTCCTGATATAACTTCGGTATATTCAGTGCCGGGACTAATTATCTCAGAGTAGCGACTCATGTCGGCTTCAATATGCTTGTCAGTGCCGTTGAGAATAAGTATCATCTCTTTGCCGTCATCTGTTCTGCGCTGCATGACGTAGAGGCCGTTGGTTGGCATAAAGTGTTTCATGGGTGCAGTCCAGAGTTCGGGGTTAGACTTGCGCCATTTCAGTAGTTTCGACATAAAGTCAAATGCTTCGTTCTGAAGGGGAGTGCGCCCTTCGCGGGTAAAACCTGATGCCGTATCGCCGGGAAAACCGCCGGGCATATCAAGGCGAATTGCTCCGTCGCCTCCATTGGCGCGAGTGCCGTGCATCAATAATTCCGTACCATAATAGATTTGTGGAATACCGGGGATAGTAAGAAGCGTGGCTACAGCCTGTTTCCATGAGCCGAGGTCGGATGGGAGGGTGTGGATAAAACGGTCGGTGTCATGATTATCAAGAAAGCGTAGCACGCCGTTGATGTCCGGATAAATGAAGTCAAGAGCGAGGTGATCGTAGATGGTATTGAGTCCGTGCCATGGATCGGTATCCTCACGGAATGGCTTAATGTCAGCCGATTTGATAGATAGGGGAAAGTCCATCACTACGGGTAATCGACTATCGTCTCCACTGTCGAGATAAGATTTGGTCTGCCAATATGCTTCGCCTGACGGATCGCCAAACCAGCATTCACCGACTATTTGAAAATCAGGGTATTCAGACTTTACAGCATCAATCCAATTTCCCATTTCGGCCTTATCTGCGTATGGATATGTATCCATCCTTATGCCGTCAATTCCCACTTCTTCAATCCACCATATCGAGTTTTGTATAAGATAGCGCATGAGCTGAGGTTGCCGCTGGTTAAGATCCGGCATATCTGCGACAAACCATCCGTCAGTGGTCAGTTTTCGGTCATAATCTGAAGCGTAAGGATCAGATATTGTTGAGAGCCTGTAATTTGTCTGTACATATTTTTCAGGAAAGTTGAACCAGTCGGAAGCCGGTCTTTCTTCAAACCATGGATGAGCTGATCCGCAGTGATTGAATATCATATCCATGACCGTCTTAATCCCCTTTTTGTGAAGAGTCTTCACCAATCGGGCGTAATCATCGTTTGTGCCGAGGCGTGGATCTACTCTGTAATAGTCGGTAGTAGCATATCCGTGATATGAACCGCCGGGCATATCGTTTTCAAGCACCGGGTTGAGCCAAAGGGCGGTTATACCGAGGGAGTCCAGATAGTCTGCATGCGCTTCAATGCCTGCAATATCGCCCCCATGGCGTATATTTAGATTATTGCGGTCTGCGGGTGGATTATTTCTTAAAGAACTAACTGTATTATTGCCCGGATTGCCATCAGCAAATCGGTCAGGCATAACGAGATATAGCACGTCGGCGGCAGAGAATCCTTTGGCGCCTCCGTGATTTTCCCTGGCTTTGAGTTCATACTTCCGCTTTACTTTTTTCTTGCCGTGAGTCCAGATAATCTCCATACTACCGGGAGTTGCCTGAGGCGAAACGGTGAGATACAGATATTGCCAGTTAGGAGAGCCGTCAAGTCGCACAACGGAGTCAAGAGTGACTCCGGGATATGATAGTTGAGGCACAGCTGAGCGGATGTCGCGCCCGTATACCTGAAGCATTAGAGTAGTGTCATTCATTCCTGCCCACCAGTGGGGTGGCTGTATTTCCTGCACGCTGAATGAAGATGAAGCTGTCGCAAGGGTGGCGAGAGCGGTTGAAAGCAGACTAAGCATAGATTAATAATTAAAAAAAAGTGCGCAGTGTGTCGCATCGGTATAAAGAGCGAAACACTGCGCTGAATATAAATAAGATTATGATTTTATCCGTGGATTACTTCACCTGAATGATGAGATGATTTGAAAGACTCCAGAACTTGGCGGGATTAGTGATCTTGAGAGTCTTGGTCTTGTCGGCGTTTTCAATAATTTCATAAGAATCGGCCGGCATATTAGTCATAATTTTGATATCCTTGTATCCGGTAGGAATAGTGATGAGAGTGCGTTTGTCAGCTGTAGTGAAGTAAGAAGCGTTAAAGTCACCTTCGAGCACTTTAGTCTTACCGAGGAATTTCTTTTCAAGCAGACCTTGTTTTTTCAGTTCTTTGTTGGTACCGATTGCATAGTATACCTTGTTGAGTTCGTTAGTGACTTCGGTTGTCTCCTGTTTGGCTTTTTCAGTAGCGGCCTGAGCTTCCTCTTTTGCTGCAGTTTCTACTTTCACCTGCTCTTTTGTCTCAGCCACTTCGTTGGTAAGATTAGTGATTTGACCGTGAGCGTCGTCAAGTTGCTTTTCAAGTTGAGCAATCTTGGCATCCTGAGCTTCAAGGCGTGCTTTAAGCTGATCTATCGTCTTTTTAAGGATAGAGTTCTGGTTGCCTGCATTGTCAAGCTTGGCGCTCATCTGATCAAGGAGCTGGCGGTTTGCTGCGAGACGCGCCTTAATGTTGGAAAGATTCTGACGAATTTCAGCGCGACGGTCGGCATTTTCACCGTTACCCATATTATAGAGCAATCCTTCCTGAGTATTGATAGAGTCAAGGCCGATATAAATATCACCCATAAGGAGCATCAGCGAGTCATTGAAGGAAGTAGCTTCTTCATATTCGGCGCTGAGAGTAGCGATAGAATCTATATGACCCTTATTGTCGTCATTCTCTTTTTTGGCACAAGCTCCCATGATGAGAGCAATGGCTACAAGTGCAAAAAAACTTTTTTTCATAGTGGAAAATAGGTGTTGTAAAAAATATTATTATTCATTGAGCGTAACGGGGCGAGCGGTGTGGTGCTCTTTTTTAGGCTTTGCGCTCACGCCCTCTATAACAATAACAATTTCACCCTTTGCTTGGTTCGCTTCAAAATAAGAATTAAGGGCGCCAAGAGTGTCGCGGTGAATAGTCTCATGCATTTTTGATATTTCACGGCATACGGCAGCGGGTCGGTCGGCCCCGAATGTTTCGGATAGCTGCCTCAGTGTTCGCGCGAGCCTTTTTGGTGATTCATATATCACTACGGTGCGTTTTTCCTCTGACAGTTCAGCCAGGCGTGTTGCACGCCCTTTTTTTTGTGGAAGAAAACCTTCGAATACAAATCTGTCGCATGGCAGGCCTGAGGCCACTAGTGCCGGAACAAAGGCGGTAGCACCCGGCAGACACTCCACTTCAATGCCTCGGCGCCTGCATTCGCGCGAAATAAGAAACCCGGGATCGGAAATTCCGGGCGTTCCGGCATCTGATACAAGAGCTACATTTTCGCCCCCTTCAATTCTCTCTGCGATGGCATCAATGCGTTCGTGCTCATTGTATTTATGGTGGCTTTGCATCGGCGTCTTGATGTCATACCGGTGCATAAGTACGCTACTTGTGCGAGTATCTTCAGCCAATATCAGGTCTGCTTCTTTCAGCACTCGGATGGCGCGCATGGTGATGTCTTCGAGATTGCCTATCGGAGTAGGCACGATGGTGAGTTTTCCGCTCATTATGATATTATTTTCATGCGCCGAAATGGCGACGAATTATGTTCATAAATTCCTCCACCACGGTGTCTTCCGGGTTGAGTTGCAGATCAGTGTAGAAATAGTCTTCCGCTTCGGCGAAAGAATCCATGCGGTCAACGAGGGCGAGCGATTGAGTGAAATTGTCGCTATTGCCGTCGAATATTTCGCGTCGGAATCGGAAATTATCGTTTATTGAGAATTTTTTAGCCACAGAAGTGCGTTGGGGGGTGCGTTGCGGCTTCATAGTCTCCGTTTTTTTCTCTAATTCAGGCATCACCTTGGAATTTGAGACCTCATCAGATTTATCTTCTTCTACTTTTCGTTTGTCGATTTCCTCATCAGGTGCAGCCTCGTGTATGCTTGCGCTATGATTCATATCCGCTTTCCGACTGTCAATCATATTCTCTTCTTCCTCGGGAAATGGATAATCAGCATAAGAGAAACCGGTTTGTGACTCTGTCGGATTATCATGCATAGACTCAATCGGTGATGTCTCTTCTTGTTTTACAGAATCAGCTTCCTCCTCCCTGGCAGTGTTCAGATAAACTTTCGGATTGGGCTCCTGTAATTCTTCGATTGCTTCATCACATGATTCCATTTCATCTGCCAGCATGTTGAGTTCGCGGCATTTATTGATGATCAGAGGGGCGAGAGAGGGTATTCTACCTTGGTCGCGAGAAGAGGCAAGCTCAAGAAGCCCTTCAAGTTCATAGACGCGGTTGAGCATCGTTTTTACATCGTTGATATCCATATATGTCAGGAGAATATGTTAAGGAGCATTTTTTCTGCATGCTTGCGAAGCACTTTTCTGTCTCCCTTGAAATTATTGATCATAATGACTACTGCGTGGGTAGGAGCGTAGTATTCATCAAGTTTATATCCTGCGTAGCACTGGATTCCGGTCATGCTCCCGGTCTTCATGGCGATATAAGCTTCCAATGCAGTGCCTCTAAGAAAGCTGCCGAGCGTGCCTTCCTGTCCGGCAAGGGGAAAGAAAGAAACGTAATTTACATTAGTTGCCATTTTTGCAAGCATATCGGCCATAAAGCGAGGCGTGATGGCATTGGAACGAGACAGTCCGGAGCCGTCAACAATTCTAACGTCCTGCATGTTTGCCCCTTTTTTCTTCCAGAAATCCATCTCGAGAGCAGTGCCGTTGGCAGTCGTGGCTTCCTTGCCGAAGACTTGTGCGTAAGAGCGTATCATTGATTCGGCGAACATATTGTCGGAGCGCATCATGCAGGATCGCATTATTTCGTCGATTGTTGCGGATTTATGATCCAGGAGCAGTTTGCTTTTTCCTTTTGAGATTTTCTCTCCTCCGAGTGTGATTCCCTCTTTTTTAAGAGCTGATTTGAGGCGTGAAGTAAAGACTGCGGGAGGATTTGCTACTGATGCATCTCCATTTCGGTTGTCTTCAAAATTAAGTCCGAAAGTGCCGGCACCGTAATATTTGGCTTTATTACCGGCTTCCCAGCTTGCCGGATGGTTAGGGCCGGGGAAAACTGTCTGGTCAATTACAATATCGCCGGTGATCCGCCTTATGTTCTGCTTCTTGAGGGCTGATACAATTTCTGTTACGAAGTCGGGAGTCTTAGGACCTCGTGAGGTGTTGATGGTAGGATCGCCACTCCCCTTTATCAGAAGGTTGCCTTCGAGAGTGCCGTCAGCCACATTTCCCTGAAGGTATACGCGTGTGTGATAGCGGTGGTCAATTCCGGTTTTTGAGATAAGAGAGGCTATGGTGACGGCTTTGGTGATTGAGGCCGGAATAAGAGCTTTATCGGCGTTATAGCTCTCTATCACTTTGCCGTTGGAGAGGTCTACTACAAGCACTCCGGTAGTAGCGGGATTTACTGAGCCGGATTTGATAAAGTCGTCAACCGCCTTTGATGCTTCCGCACAAGGGGTGAAGATGATCAGGACGGAGAGAAGGAGTATATATTCGATTAACTTTTTCATACGCAAAAAGCAGACATGGATCATGCTTGTGAACGCAAATATAGCAATTTTTCCACTAATGAGCAAATTTTGATGAATCAGTGATATAAATTTGTAGTGAAAAGTAAGCGTCACTTTGCGCGTACAGCAAAAAAATATTAATTTTGGGGATTGATAATTACAGTGGCCTTATGGAGCAATTGAAGAAAGATGTAAAAGTGAGACAGCCCTATACTTTCGATCGAGTTGTACGCATATTATTTTCGGTATGCGCCCTAATAGCTGTACTCTATATTCTTAATATATTGAAGGATGTATTGCTGCCATTTCTTGTGGCCTGCTTGATTGCCTATATGCTTGAGCCGCTGGTAGAGTGGAATATGAAGGTGCTCAGAACCCGACGTCGTTTTATCCCGGTAGTTCTTACTCTTGTAGAGGTCGTGGCGGCCATCACATTATTTTGCGTGATATTTGTGCCTTATCTTGTCTCGGAAGCCACGGAGATGGCCGAGATAATGCGTCAATATGCCACTAATCAGATTGATATACCCTATATTTCCAAAAATATTCATCGCTTTATCCGTGAAAATATCGATTTGGGGAGTCTTACAAAATTCCTTACCCGTGAACAATGGGTGGAATTGATTAAAAACAGTCTTTCGAAGTCATGGAGCTTTCTAAGCACAGGCATCGGTTTTCTTGTAGGGCTTGCGGCATGGCTTATAGTGGTGCTGTATGTGATATTTATAATGCTTGATTATGAGCGTCTTATGCTGTCATTTCGTCAACTTGTACCTTACAATCACCGACGCCGAGTATTTGGTATTGGGAATGATGTAAAGACCGCCATGAACCGCTATTTTCGCGGACAAGCATTGATTGCCTTCATCGTAGGAGTTCTGTTCTCAATAGGATTTATCATCATCAAACTTCCTATGGGTGTTGTGCTGGGTCTATTCATTGGCTTGCTCAATATGGTGCCCTATCTGCAGCTTATCTCGCTCCCGATAACTGCTATATTATGTGTTGTAGCGTCTGTAAGCAGCGGAGTAGGATTCTGGGTGATTTTCTGGGAAAGTATGGCTGTCTATGTGGTGGTTCAGTGCATTCAGGATCTTTATCTCACACCTAAAATTATGGGTAAAGCAATGGGTCTAAATCCGGCAATTATCCTTCTGTCGCTCTCGGTGTGGGGCAGTCTGTTGGGCTTCATGGGATTGATAATAGCTCTTCCGCTCACCACGCTTCTGCTTTCTTATTATAATAGGTATGTTGTGGATAAGTCAGCAGCCATCGGCACGATCGAAGAGGCGATTGATGCCGAAGATCCTCCGTCGGAAAGTGAGTAATGTGGCTTATATGGTCAAAATCGTCAGAATCTGTAATTGTAGGCGGCATAAGAGAGTCTGCGGCGGCGCAGGAGCTCTTGGCGGTTTCTTTTGAAAGCTCGCATAGCACGGAAATCGACTGAAAATCTTCCCGCGCCGGTTATTGCTACGAATATTGATATGGCGACTGTAAGTGTAGCGAGTGCAGATATCGTTCCCGAGGCAGCCATCGCTACAGCTATTACTGTGGCGGCGATTCCGGCGGCCGGGCGCGTGATAATTCCGACTGTCATCATGACTCCACATATAATAAGGAGTGTAGCGATTCCAACCGGGATTGTGGGGATGATCAAAGCTGATGAGAAGATAAGAGCTGTAGCCGTCAATCTCATTGCTGCAAGACGCATGGATTGACGACGTGAGCATCTTCTTTTGCCGGCAAGGATAAATCGTACAGCAGAATAGATGGATGATTCAGGACAATCTCGCAAAATTTTATTGATTGTCTCATTATCTTGGTAAGGATTATTATTCTCCAGCCCGTGTACTTTTCCGAGAGTTGCGGCAGCGGGATTTACCGAGATTATTCCTTGCTGATTTATCATTGCGTTAAAGTGTGTGTGTTGAATGTTTGTTTTTTTGTAATGGCGGCGGTTGTTCCGCGAAATTGTCAATGCTATAACGCCGGAGTACGATAATTTGTTTCAGCCACGGCAAATAAATCTTTCAGAAGCAATATATTAAGATCAATAAATAGGGGATAATCAGGTGGTGAAATGTTAAAATTAAGCAAAAAATTAACTTAATTATATTTGTTTAATTAAAATTTTCAATCGAAACATGGTGCATTGTAATAGCAAAATGATGTTAAAGATAAGTTTATACTGATTTTTACTGTGTAGCAAATAGTGTAATAATTGATTAAATGTGTTGTGATATTATAGTATATTAGGATAATTGATAGCAATAATAGCGTAAAATACGTACAATTAGTGTCATAATATAATTCTCTATAAGACGAGTTCGGCGGTGAGAGACAGGCTTTCGGCGGTGGCGGATAAAGATAAAAAGTGTTAAAAAAGAAGAAAAATTATTTGCGAAAACAAAAATTATGTAAATTTGCGTAGTTTTCTAATTAGAATTTTCCGGAGAAATTGACTTCGGAGCCATGAGAAATATGCTTGCTGAAGTGCCTAAGTGCTTTAGAATCATAGCAATGAAAATGAAAAAGGAATACACTTCACCCATGATGCGGGAGGCTTGTAAGGCTCTCGCAACGACTGTGTCCTGCTGTCAAGATAGTCATCAATCGGCCGGTGGTGGGGCTATGCGTATGGACTGCGGTGTATATATCCACTCCCCGCGACTTGAAAACATATCAATAATCTATGTCTAAATTTTTTTAAGTATGAGAAAACTGTTTTTAATCATGATTGCGGTGCTCACATGCGCATGGAATTTGTCGGCACAGACAAAGACCATCCATGGTACCGTAGTCGATGCGGGCACAAATGAGCCCCTTATCGGCGCTACAGTGATGCCGATAGGTGGAGGTCAGGGTGCCGCTTGTGACCTCGACGGTAAGTTTACGCTTTCTGTCCCCGCCAACGTCACTAAAGCTACCGTGTCTTATGTAGGTTATACCTCAAAGACCGTAGAGCTCCGCAACGGTATGAACGTGCAGCTCGCCTCTTCCGACTCTAACCTCGACGAGGTAGTTGTCGTAGCCTATGGTACTGCCAATAAGGAATCGCTTACCGGTTCTGTGGCTGTAGTAGGTGCAAAGGAGATTGAAGACCGTCCCGTAACTACAGTTACCGCCGCCCTCGAAGGTAATGCTCCCGGTGTGCAGGTTAACAATACTTACGGTACTCCCGGTTCTGCTCCTTCAATCCGTATCCGCGGCTTCTCTTCTGTAAATGGTGACAATAACCCGCTTTACATCGTAGACGGTATTGAGTACGCCGGCTCTATTGCTGACCTTAACCCGAACGATATCGAGTCAATGTCAGTACTTAAGGATGCCGCTTCATGTGCCCTCTATGGTAATAAGGGTGCTAACGGTGTTGTGCTCATTACTACTAAGAAGGCTAAAAAGGTTGGTAAGATCGACGTTTCACTCTCTATCTCACAGGGTATGTACAATCGTGGTCTGCCAATGTACGAGCGCCTCGGTGCCAACGACTGGATGGAAGCAAGCTTCCAGGCTAAGATGAATGAGCTTACTTATAAAGACCAGCTCTTTGAAGGTGACCGCGCAGGCGCTGCTCAGTATCTTGTCAACAACTTCCTCTCTGCTTCAAAGGCACGTAATAATATATATGGTGTGCCTGACAATGAGCTCTTCACTCTTGAGGGCAAGCTCATCCCCACCGCTCCTCTTGCCGGTTATACCGACCTTGACTGGTGGCCCGCAGTTTCTCGCTCCGGTTATCGTCAGGAATACAATGTCAACGCTGCTGCCGCTTCTGATGCTTACAACGTATTCGCATCAATCTCTTATCTTAAGGAGAACGGCTATGTACTCCGTACAAACTTCGAGCGTTTCACCGGTCGTATTAATGCCAACTTCATGCCGGCTTCTTACTTCCGCTTTGGTGTAAACCTCAACGGCGTTGCCCAGAATTCAGAGATTAACGACGGTGCCGGTTCTTCTCAGGTAAACAATATCTTCGCCGGATCTCAGAACATGGCTCCTATCTATCCTGTCTATGCTCACGACGAGGAAGGCAATATAATCTATGAAAACGGTGAGCGCGTATGGAATACTGCCGGCTATCTCGGCAACAACAATATCGCTCTTGCCCTCCGCAAGGACTTCACTGCCTGCAAGCGCTATATGCTTGACGGTAACGTATACGGTACTGCCGTTATCCCTTACGGCTTCGAACTTACAGTTCGCGGCAGCATGAACCGCTGGATGGAAGAAGATACCGAATATCTCAACAACGTGATCGGTTCTTCAGCAGGTATGGGTAACCTGACCTTCACCACCGGTAATACTGAAGCTCATACATTCATGCAGTCACTCAACTGGTCACACGAATATGGTCTGCACCATGTTGACGCTCTTCTCCACCATGAGAATACTTACTTCAAGCAGGAAGTTAACGCTACTGCTATGCGTGACCAGAGCTTCGACGATATCTACTATCTCTCAAACTTCGTGACCTGGCAGAGCTCTAACTCAGGTGTTGGCGAAGACGCCACTGAGTCTTACCTCGCTCGTGCACGCTATAACTGGAACAACCAGTACTTCGGTGAACTCTCTTTCCGTCGCGACGGTTCTTCTCGCTTCGCAAAGGGTAACCGCTGGGGTAACTTCTGGTCAATCGGTGCAAGCTGGATCATCTCTAAGGAGAAATTCATGCGTGAACTCGACTGGGTGAACTACGCTAAGCTGCGTCTTGCTTACGGTTCTGTAGGTAACAACGCTTCTGTAGGCTACTATGCTACTTACGCTCTCTATGGTCTTTCACAGTACTTTGGTACTCCTACTCTCTCAATCGGTAATCTTCCCTCTTACGATATCCGTTGGGAGGCTACCAAGACTTTCGACATCGCTCTTGAAGGTGCTCTCTTCAATGACCGCCTCAACTTCAGCGTCGGTTACTTCGACAAGCGTTCTTCCGATCTGCTCTTCGCAATCACTCAGCCTACTTCTGTAGGTACTCCAAGTATGGCCGGTAGTAACTCATCTATTACCACTAATATCGGTACAATGTCAAACCGCGGTTGGGAAATCTCACTCAGCTATGACATTCTCCGCAATCAGGACTGGTCATGGAGCGTTTCTGCTGATGCTACCTTCCTTAAGAACAAGATCCTCAAGTTGCCTAACCATGATGATATCATAGGCGGTATTCAGCGTCAGCGCGAAGGTAAGTCTATTTACGAATTCTGTACTTACCATTATGCAGGTGTTGATCAGCTCACAGGTGATGCTCTTTATCTCCTTACTCCCGATTCTCCCGAATTCGAGACTACCGATGCTGACGGCAATACAGTATTCAATGAGAAACTCTTCGAAACTCGCCTCGATGGCGCTCGCGATGATGACTCTCTCGTAGAGATGACTGACGCTAACGGCAACCCCGTTTACTATGTGAAGCGCACTATGTATGCTTCCAAGGTTTGGAAAGGCACTGCTCTTCCCACCGTTTACGGTTCATTCGGTACTAACCTCCGCTGGAGAAGCCTCTCTCTCGGCGTGCTCTTCACTTACAGCCTCGGCGGTAAGGTATATGACTCAACTTATTCTACCCTGATGTCAGCTTCCGACGCTACTTCAGCTCTTCACAAGGATATTCTTAAGGCTTGGAACGGTGTGCCCGAAGGTATGACTGCCGACAGCCCCAACCGCATCGATCCCAATGGTGTGCCTCAGTTCAACTATGCTACTACCAACGATGCTAACGCTGCTTCTGACCGCTTCCTTACTTCTGCCGGATATCTCGTTCTGAAGAATATCAACGTCAACTGGGATCTTCCCCAGAACTGGGTACGTCCTCTCCAGCTTTCTAACCTCGCACTTGGCTTCGCTTGTGATAACCTCTTCACCGTTACCGCTCGCAAGGGTCTTAATCCCCAGTACAGCTACAGTGGTGGACAGAGCCAGACATTCGTGACTGCCCGCGTATTCTCCTTCTCACTTACAGCACGTTTCTAATCTCCTCCTTAATTATTAAAAAAATGAAGAAAAATATAATTTTAAAAGGTCTTATCGGTCTTCTCGGTGTAGGCGGACTTGCTTCATGCTCCTCTGACTACCTTGACCTGAAGCCGATTACCTCCATCAGCTCTACTACAGCTTCCAGCTCTGCCGAGACACTCGGCTATGGCGTCAACGCTATTGGTACTGCCATGAACCGCTATTACGGAGACTATACCTGGATCGGATTTACCGGTGAAGCCTCTATTCAGACCATGTATGGCGAATTTGAAGGTCAGGACTGCTACTATTGGATTGCAGGTCAGATCTCAGGCGGTGATATCGTAAACATGAAGGCCAATGAGCGTCTTAACATGTATATGGCTATTCTCGCATGGCAGTACAGCTATGGTATTCTCGGACAGTGCAACGACCTTCTTGCAAATTGCGAGAATGCTACCGGAAGCGAGGAGGAAAAGAACTTCCGTATTGCTCAGCTTCTCACTTACCGTGCGCACTGCTATACTCGTCTGCTCCAGATTTATGCTCCTCGCTGGCAGGACTCAAACAATGGTGAAGCTCTCACCGTTGTACTCCGCACACAGCCCGGTACAGAAGATCTTCCCATGGCTCCGATGAACGACGTGCTCAATCAGATTTATGCTGACCTTGACCGTGCATTGGAACTCTTCGATAATGCCGGATCAACAAGACGCGACAACATCGGTGAGCCCGACCGGAATATAGCTTGTGGTATTTACGCTCGTGCAGCTCTTCTGAAGAATGACTGGGAGACTGCCAAAAAGTATGCTCACGAAGCTCAGTCCGGTTACAATATGGCTACCAACAACGATATCCTCTCAGGATTCGCCGGTCCGACTTCCGATACAATGTGGACCTCTTCACTTCAGTCAGCTGACTGGCGCGGTTATGCCGCTCACGGCTCATACTTCGCCTGCAACGGCCCGTACCAGTACTATTGGACTGTTGGTGCCGGTATTATCAATAAGCAGCTCTATGACATGATGCCCGAAGGCGACGTGCGCAGAACTCTCTTCGTGATGCCCGATAAGTTTGCTGACAGCCAGCTCAAGAACTTCTACGATCCCGATTCAACAGATCCTCTGAGCATGAACCTTTATAATCCGCCGAAGGTTGATCCGAATGATACAGTTGGCCCTGCTGGTAACCTCCGTTTCTCCCGCGCAGTCCTGAAGTTTGTATCTGAATATCAGCCTACCGGCAATACTCTTTCAGGCGACAGCTGGCCACCGGCTTACAACCCACCGGCAAATGTATCAAGTGATGATCCGGGTGCAATCATCGTTCAATTTGGAGCGCAGCTTAAATTCTGGGGTTACGATCAGTACGGTACCAACGCTTTCCCCTTCATGCGTGCTACCGAGATGTACCTCATCGAGGCTGAAGCTGCTGCCGAGCTTGGCGATGCTGCTACCGCTCAGGGAATCCTCAACAAGCTTAACGCTATGCGTCAGGAGGGCTTAGGCTACAACTGCACTAAGACCGGCCGTGATCTTGTTGACGAAGTACGCCTCCAGCGTCGATTTGAGCTTTGGGGTGAAGGCTTCAACTGGTTTGACTTCAAGCGTTGGAATATAGCTATTGACCGTAAGGGATGGCTTCCCGGCGATACTAACTCAGGTAATATCCCTGCAAACTGCGCTGTTCGTATCGAACCCCAGGATTGCAACAAGTGGGTAATCTGGATTCCTCAGAATGAGGTATATTACAATGATAAGATTTCCGAGACCGATTTGGTTCGTTAATCGGAATAAAAGTTTGACTAAGATAGAGTGCGCTGTCCGAAAGGGGAGCGCACTCCTTACTTCTTATAAGATAGAATATTATATATGATATTTCCGTCATGCAATTTTCATTTGCCGAGTCGGGTGGTGGTCATAGGATAATGTAGAATCCCTGTTGCGTCTAAAAAAAATCAAAAAAAGAAGCGAAAAATTTGTGTGTGCAAAATTTTATTTGCAATTTTGCACATGTTATAGAGATTATGGAGAAATCCGAACTCTCAATAGCGAATATAATAGGAGTAAAAAACCAAATTTTTATACTAACAACTTTTATTAAAACTATGAAGAAAATTTTTACTTTCTGCGCTGCACTCTTCGTAGCTATCTCAGCTATGGCAGCATTTAACGCTCCCCTCGTTAAGATGGAGATGCCTGAAAGTGGAAGACTGGCACTTCAGAAGAAGTGCGTTGAGACTCAGCAGAAATGCGAGCCTTTTGCCACTATTACTCGTTCATATACTGATCCTGCTACAGGTATCACTTATGACGTGTACTTCTACAACATGGGTTACAACTGGCCCAATATGTTCGACTCAACTGTTTGGTACAAGCAGTTCCCCGAATTCAAAGATTTCCCCTACTACACTGTACAGTGCATACTTGTGAGCGACAATGATCCTCGCGATCAGCTCTCATTCCTCATGTGCTGGCCTTCTTACTGGGCAGCAGGTTTGGTTAAGAATGCCGGTGATCCTGATTGGGATGAGTTTGTTCCCCTTGCAGCATTTGCTAATAATGATACTCCTAACTTTGAAGTACTTGAGAAGGGTTACCTCGGTGGTAACGGCACTTCTTTCGGTATGCTCAACGGCTGCTGGACTGAATGGGAAGCTACCTGGAAAGGTAAAAAAGGCTATCCTACCGCAGGTAGTACTGTAAACATTGCTGACTTCGAAGAAGGTGAAAACTTCTGTACTATCGGTTTCCGCGGTACTCTTTGCCAGATGGAAGCAGATAACGAAGAAGGTAGCGTAGTTACTTCTTACAACCTCAAGTATTCAGGTACTGTAAAGGCTGCCGGTTTCTATCCCGTGCCTAAGATCAATGACTTCACCGAAGTTCATATCTTCAATACCGGTGCTGTAACAGGTGACAATGACAACTGGTACGAAGTCCTTGGTTACTTTGACGAAGATTGGGGTCCTCTCCAGCGCTTCTACTTCGTAGCTACCTGTGCCGATGTTGCTCTTAGCGATGATGCTTTCCAGGTTGACAAGTATGAGATCAGCAAGCAGAAAGTTTATCTACGCGGCGATATGGATAATACCGAAGTTCCCGGTGTATCATACTTCAAGGGTGCTCTCTACAATGCAGAAGGAACTGACAATCCCGTTGCTCTTTGGGATCAGGACTACTTCACATTTGAATACAAGGGTACAGGCTGGCAGCAGATCGGTTATCCGTCAGCTGACAAGCTCATCACTTCTGAGTATAACAGCGCAATGGCAAACTCTTGTCCGTTCATAAGCAATGACTGCTTAATCGGTCTCTATCGCAACGACTTTATCGACATGGATGGAAATTCAAAGATGGAAATCGGAAACGGTACTACTCAGGGCTTCTATGTATCCGGTACTGATGCATACGGTGATCCTATCTACATGTCATTCAAGGGCAATGTAATCTATCACTATGATGACAACAACTTCGAGCTCACTCGCGAAATTCCCGCAGTAGGTGATCTCCAGCCTCACGGCGCAGTTAATACTGTTGTAGCTGAAGGCAATATCATCAAGGCCGGTAACGGTACTATCACAGTTGAGGTTGCTCAGAATGGTGTAATCGCAGTTTATGGCATCAACGGTGCTCTCATCAACCGCGTTAATGCTAAGGCCGGTGAAATTGTAAACGTAAACGCTGCTAAGGGTCTCTACCTTGTTAAGGCCGGTAACACTGTTAAGAAAGTAGCTCTCTAATAAGAGAATCAGCACTAATAAAAAAGCGAGAGATGCAGAAATGCGTCTCTCCTTTTTTTACTTAATGTAGTAAAGTTCCGGAAGTCAGTCTAATCCGGATTCTGACGGATGATTACTCTTCCAGTCAGTTGTCAATATGTGTTAATTGAGTTGTAGAATCAATCTGTTGAAGTACAAATATTGGAATTGCAAACATTGACAGTTAATAAAAGTTAAATAATTTAGTTTTAGATGTCATTATTTGCTCTGTTCACTTATTATGATTAAATTGCGGCCGTTATTAATAATTTTTTGAAATGAAGAATATTGTAAAACTGCTATGGTTATTACCAATGCTTGCGCTTGTAGGTTGTTCAAACGATGAACCAACTATGATTGTTTCAGATTCAGAGAATAATGAAACACAATTACATGTACCTCTGGATGAGGCTCTAAAATATGCTGATGCATATTATGCAAATTATAACGGTGATATTACAAGAGGAGTTTCGGAGCGAAAGATTAAATCCGTAGAATACTTGAGTGCACCATTAACTCGAAGTGAAGATTTAGACACTCTTGTTTATCTCGTGAATTTTGATGAAGGCTTTGCTATGCTTGCAGCTGATCGTCGTTTAAAGCCTGTTTATGCCATATCAGACGAAGGTAGTTTGTCGTTAGAAGATGTTGAAGAACATCCTGTCTTGGGACTATTCTTTGCAAGTGTAAAGGCAGATATTGACGAAAGTATTACAGAATCTCCAAATGATCTTGGCGGGCTAATCATTCCTCCTATAACGCCTCCCGATCATATAGAATATCATGGACCTCTTTTAAGGAAGTGGAATGAGCAAATGGGTTATAGTTCCCCCTTTAATAGATATATCCCATATACTACAAGCAGTAATGGTTATGTAGCGAGCAGTGCCGTTGCTTTAACTCAATACCTTACATATTTTAAACCATTCAGAGAACTTGAAGGAAAAGAGATTCATTGGGATGAAAATTTCTTTGCTTCAGTAGACGGCAGAGAACTTGTAATTGATTCAATGGCATGGTTGATGTATGTAGTAGGACTTCCAAATTACCTTAATGTTGATTATAACAGTCAACGATATACACAAACGATTAAAGTTTTTGACGCACTTGAAAATTTGAATTTTACTGGAATTAGATGGGCTGATTCTTTTAAAAGATCAACTATTACTTCTTCAATTTCCGGCTCCAAGCGATCTCCGGTTATAGTTTATAGTCAATATCATACAAATGAATATAGCGAAAACATTACTAATCCTTTGTTGAAAGAGAAACATCATTATTGGATTATTGATGGTTATTGTCTTGAAACCATATATGCTGTGGCACAAGGACGTGACATAATGTACCATTGTGTATGGGGATGGGGCGGAACAAATAATGGTTATTATTATCTAAATGACAATATCTTAGGAAATGAATTATTTGAATTGGATAGTGATTGCTCCTATATTCGCGGTTGTCAATATAAGCCTTCGGATTTGATCTGTGGCTGGGTACCACAATAATTTAAATTTAATGTAAATAACCAATAAAAAGAAGAATTATGAATAAACTATCTAAGTATCTTTTACTATTGCCAATGCTTGCGCTTTTAGGTTGTTCAAGCGATGAACCATTTAATTCTACCGATGGACAAGAGGCTGAGGATATGGTATCTTCAATGCTTGAGCCAGGGGATTTATTTGATTATAATATGAGATGGGATGAATTAGATCCCGTTACTGAAACAACAAGCTATGGAAATTATGGTTGGGAAATCAATACTGCTCCTCTTAAGTTTGAAATAATGGATCGGTTTTGGGAAGATCCGGTCTATAAAAGCAGATTGTATTATGAGAATGAGAAATCCAACGTAGTTAACATTAATTTATTATTGTTAGAAGATAATGTGTCTTGGGTAATGCCACTTGAGTTGGAAAATCGGGAAAATATCAGAATCACAGGATTGTGGACGTATACTACTTTAGCTCGCGAAATGAAACACGATGGAGACATTCCATTGGAAACAGATGAGGAATTTGATAAAGATTGTGGTTGGGATGAATCTCCAATTATCAATTCTCAGACTTTTGAAAATGGAGCAAATTTTGTAGAAATTCCTGAAGTTGGAATTGCAGAGCTTGAAGGTAATTGCATAAAGATAGATCCCTATCGACTTGAGGGTATTGACCGTGTGATTTGGAAGACGTCAAGTCCACATATAGTATTCGCAAGAATAATGCTTGAAGCAGATCCAACTGATGAAGAACTTAGCCAAGGTATCACTGTAGCTCGAGGAATGGTGCAACTATATATATATTGAAGCCCTCTTATCGCAGTAAAAGTGTAAATCCTTGAACTTTAGGGGCTGCGCCAACATCAAAATGATGTTTAGGCGCAGTCCTTTAGATTTTACGATTACGTGAGTAGATGTTGGGCTTCTTTATGAATTGTACATTATATAAGCTCAAATTTCCCTTAGAGAGTTTAGTTTTTGAGATTCGTGAAAAAATATATAACTTTGTGGCGGAATCAGACAGGGAAACGGGTGAGAATCCCGTACAGAATCCGCTGCTGTGAACCGTGCGCTATCGCTTAAGCGTAGCAGATAAATCATCTGCCTTGACGACTATGCCACTGGCTGCAAAAGGAAAGCCGGGAAGGTGTTGTCAATGCGGGAAAGTCAGAAGACCTCCTGAGTTCCGATAACTGTAAATATGTCAATCCTTCGGATCTTAAGGTGCGGCAGGCATTCCCGGAACTGAGTATATAATACTGACCGTGGAGAAGGCTACCCCTGATTTGAAAGGATTCTCCAAAAGTATAGCCGGATGCCCCGAAGTTCTGTTTTCTTAATTTCAATCCTTGCATTCTTTTTGCTCCCTGTCGGGAGCAGGAGCGCTTATGCAGTTGCCGTCAGGGAAATTGCAAGTGTGGCTGAAGCTGATTCTGTGGCGAGAGCCGATGCTAAGAAGGCATTTTTTGATACCCTGCCGGAAGTATTCATCACGTCGCGTGAACCATATAGAGAGGTAATACCGGCACAGAATTTGAAGGGAGAAGCGTTGGCGCGTCTTAATAGTCACAGCGTTGCTGACGCGGTAAGGTATTTTTCCGGAGTGCAGCTTAAGGACTATGGGGGCGTAGGGGGAGTAAAGACCGTGGATCTGCGGAGTATGGGCACTAATCATACGGGAGTATTTTATGACGGTATACAGTTAGGAAATGCCCAGAACGGTCAGATTGATCTCGGACGGTATTCACTTGACAACGTTGATGAAATCTCACTTTATAACGGGCAGAAGTCGGATATATTTCAATCGGCCAAGGATTACGGTACGGCCGGTTCAATCTATATCCGTACCCGTCATCCGGCCTTTGCGGGGGAGAAAAAGTGGAATGTGAATGTAACGATGCGCACCGGTTCATTCGGACTGGCAAATCCATCATTTCGTATAGAGCACAAATTTTCCGAATCTGTGTCGGCCTCAGTCAATGCCGAGTATACCTATGCAACTGGGCGCTACAGGTTTCGCTATAAAAAAGTATTTTCAGATGGCACTACAGCATGGGACACTACTGCCATGCGCGAAAATGGCGATATTCATGCTTTTCGGGCGGAAGGAGGAGTCTATGGAACTGTGCCGCAGGGACACTGGTATACAAAATTCTACTATTATGATTCCGAGCGCGGTATTCCCGGAGCAATAGTCAATAATGTATGGAAGACTTCGCAGCGGCAATGGGATAGAAATTTCTTTGTGCAAGGACAGACGCGCAAGGAGGTGACGCCGAGATACTCGCTGTTGGTGAATGCCAAGTACGCGCGAGACTATATGCGCTACCTCAATCCGGACACCACACTGATGTATCTTGACAACAGATTTTATCAGGATGAACTATACATATCCACAGCTCATAAATATGAACTGATGAAAGGGTGGGACATAAATCTTGCCGCTGACTATCAGTGGAATCACCTCAACAGTTCTCTCTCAAACTTTTCGCGCCCGGAGAGAAATACGCTCCTGATAGCAGCAGCCACGGCTGTAAGGTTTGGCAGACTCAAAGGTCAGGCCTCACTGCTCGGATCGTTCGTACTCGATAAGGCTCATATCATATCGGGCAACGAAGACCTGGGAAGCCGCAGGCAGAGTCTTGCGCGGTTTACACCGGCAGTCTTCCTGAGTTGGAAGCCATGGGATGAGAAGGACTTTTCTCTGCGTGCGTTCTATAAGCGAATATTCCGTATGCCTACATTCAATGACCTCTACTATACCGATGTGGGAAATGCCGATCTGCGTCCTGAATACGCCACTCAGTACAATATCGGTGCCGTCTATACCTTAGAGCCGCGGTCAGCGCTTCAACTGCTGTCGCTTACACTTGATGCATATCATAACCGCGTATCGGATAAGATTATAGCTGTGCCTAAAGGGACAGGTCAATATCGGTGGATGATGATGAATATTGGGAAAGTGAGGATTTGGGGGCTTGATTTCACAGCTCGCTCTGATATCTCCTTGCCCTTTGATGCAATGCTTAATCTACGGCTCAATTATACCTTTACCCGAGCTATGGACTACAGTGACCCGGAGGATTGTCTTGATGCCGCCGGTACTTACAAGGGACAGATAGCCTATATACCGCGTCATGCCGGGTCGGTCACCGGCTCGCTGCTATGGAGGCGCGCCACGCTCAACTATAGCTTCATATACGTAGGTGAACGCTATCATAATTCTTCAAATATACCGGTGAATTATGAGCAACCCTGGTATACGCATGATCTTTCGCTCAGCTGGCAGCAGCCGATAGGGAAGACCGCTCTCCGCGCAACATTGGAAATTAATAACTTGCTAAATCAGCAGTACGAAGTGATACTCAACTACCCTATGCCGGGGCGTAATTTCAAATTAATTCTTCAGTTTGATATCTAATATCTTTATGCTCAGATCAAAATATCGTCACATTTTACTCTTTTTACTAATTCTGACGGGGGCCTTATTGTCGTGTCGCAAGGAAGATATGATCTATATACCGGAATCAATTCCGGTAGCGAAACCGGAGTATATATCGCTTGAGGGCTTCTATCTTCTCAATGAAGGAAACATGGGTTCAAATAAAGCATCGCTGGATTATTATGACTTCAAAAGCGGAGTCTATACGCGCAATATCTATGCGATGGCCAACCCTGATGTTCCCATGGAACTTGGAGATGTGGGTAACGACCTCGGCATCTACGGCTCTCGGCTCTATGCTGTGATCAACTGCTCAAATAAAGTAGAGGTGCTTGATGCTGCTACGGCGCGCCGTATAGGACAAGTGGATATACCTAACTGCCGGTGTATACGTTTTCATGAAGGATTTGCTTACGTCACTTCATACGCCGGGCCGGTGGAGATAAGGCCGGATTATTCTCAGAAGGGATTTGTGGCAAAGATCGATACCGCGACTTTAGAGGTCGTGGATCGTTGCATAGTAGGCTTCCAGCCCGATGGTCTGGAAATAGTAGGCGACAAGATATACGTGGCTAACTCAGGAGGCTATATGTTGCCGAATTACGAAAATACCCTCTCTGTGGTTGACCTCAAGAGTTTCACGGAAGTTGAAAAGATACCTATTGCTATAAATTTGAGCCGCGTGACTGCAGATCGCTTTGGCCATCTGTGGGTATCTTCGCGCGGCAACTACTACGAGATTCCTTCGCGCCTCTTCTGCTATGATATACGCAAACACCGTATAGAAAAAGAATACTCTGCCGGAGCTTCCGCTATGGCGCTTTGCGGAGATTCACTCTATTGCGTCAATACTGCATGGAGCTATGTGGATATGAGCAATAGCTTCAGCTCAACTATCATCAATACCGCTACGCTTGAGATAGCCTCCGACTCATTTATCAAAGATGCTGTAGGGTTGAAAATTAAGATACCTTATTGCGTAGCTGTAAATCCGGTAAATAGAGACGTCTATATCACCGACGCGAGAAACTACGTCAACCCCGGCTATCTGTACTGCTTCTCACGCGAAGGTGATCTTAAATGGCAGGTTCGTACCGGTGATGTGCCGGCGTGTATAGCTTTTTACGGAAAAATTAAGTAGTCTACTAATATCCAATAATAATAATGAAGAAATTCTACATTTTAGCATCACTGATGCTCGGTTCGGCAATGGCCGTAGCAAATTCTCCCTACGCATCCAAGGTATATGAATTTGCCCCGGCACCGGGACAATTTATAAATGAGTTGCCGGAAACCGATGAAAGTACTACTGCCGAAGAACTACTCAGGCTTGTTGAAGAACAAATATGCGGTGCCAAGATGCCCGGAATGATTTCGCTCGGAGGCTGGGGCGGATATGTGGTCTTCAGCTTTGATCATCCAGTAATCAATGTAGCCGGGGAATATGATTTTAAAATTTATGGCAATGCAGTGCTTTCAAATGAAGATCGCACCGGGGGTAGCTGCGAGCCCGGAATTGTGATGGTAAGTATGGATGAAAACGGCGACGGATTGCCTAATGATACATGGTATCAGATTGCCGGGTCAGCCTATTCTGATCCAAAGACAATACATAACTATTCATTGACTTACTACAAACCGGCAGCCGACGCTTCTGATGATAATTATATCCGCTGGACTGACTCGGAGGGTGCTTCCGGTTTTATTCCTCGCAACACTTATCACCGCCAGTCTTACTGGCCGTTGTGGATGAATGAGGAGAGTATGACATTTTCCGGGGAGCGACTTCCGGATAACGCCATCGATGTAGCCGGTGACGGTAAAAACTTTGTGCTTATGAAGTTTGATTACGGATATGTTGACAATCTTCCTAACAATGATGATCCGGGCTTCAAACTGGATTGGGCTGTGGATTCTGAAGGACAACCTGTAAATCTGCCAAAGGCTGATTTCTTTAAGGTCTATACGGGAGAAAATCAGTCTTGCGGCTGGATAGGAGAAACGTCGACAGAAGTGTCCGGAGCGGAAGATCTTCATCCCGATGCCGTGGACAACGGAGTCAAGAATACAATTGCACATGTTGCAGATATAAAAATAGCGGGTCGAATTATGGCAGTATCGGCACTGAGCGACGCCCTTGAAATCTACTCCTGCTCCGGAGTCAGGGTGTTGAGATATTGCGGAGAAAGCGGAATAATTGACCTGAGCAATCTCCCGTCAGGGATTTACATAGTAAAAACCGGCGTGCAAATACTTAAAATAGTGCTCTGAAAGGGGGAAAATGAGATAGAAAATATGTTGCATAACATAGTAATCGCAATTAAAGAAATTTTTCCGCAAATAAGTTTGGATAGGAAAAATAAATAGTCTAATTTTGTCGCAAAATCACGAAAAAACTATTCAGAAAAAACATGGAAATAAAGAATTCCCACGCCGGTACGCTTGAGTCGGGAGATATAATGATTCAGCTCTCCCCGGCATCAGACGGAAAGACCGTAATAAATCTTGACAGCACGGTTGCATTCCAGTTTGGCGACCGTATCAAAGAGGTGATTAGAGAGACACTTGAAGAGCTCGGTGTAGAGGGCGTGATAGTTGACGCTACCGACAAGGGTGCGCTTGACTGCACTATTCGAGCAAGAGTGGCTACGGCAGCCGTCCGCGCTACCGGTAAAGATGTATGGAAAGATTGAAATCCTGAACAAAAATATCTGAACTAACAACCAAATCCCTCCTCGAGGCAGGAGCGGAAAATACAATACTTATGCAAAGACTCAGAAGAACAATGATGTTCGTGCCGGGCAATAATCCGGCAATGATGGCCGATGCTCATATCTACGGGCCGGATTCCATCATGCTTGACCTTGAAGACTCCGTCACAATGACGGAGAAGGATGCAGCCCGAATGCTTGTATATAATGCACTCAAGACCATTGACTACGGCGACACTGAGATGGTGGTGCGCATAAATCCGCTCAACACTCCTTACGGTAAAAAGGATATTGAGGCCGTAGTAAAGGCCGGTGTCCACGTAATCCGTATGCCCAAGACCGAGACCGCCGATGAGGTGCGCGAAGTGGAGCGCGAGATCGAAAAAGTAGAGAAGGAACTCGGATGTGTGGGGCGCACAAAAATCATGGCTGCCATAGAGAGTGCCCTCGGTGTGGTTAATGCCTACGATATAGCTACTGCTTCTCCTCGCATGATGGGCATAGCGCTTGGAGCAGAAGACTATTGTGCAAATCTTAAGACACAGCGCTCACAGAATGGAGATGAGCTGCGTCTTGCACGCGAGACGATTGTAGTAGCTGCACGAGCTGCCGGCATTGATGCTCTTGATACTGTCTATTCTAACCTCAACGATATGGAGACTTTCCGTCGTGAAGTGGAATTTATCAAGACCCTTGGATTTGATGGCAAGTCAATCATCAATCCCCGCCAGATTGAGGTGGTCAACGAAGTATTTGCACCGTCGCAGAAGGCTATTGACAAGGCCCGCACTATCATCGCTGCCATTAAAGAGGCGGAAAAGAAAGGTAGCGGCGTAATCGCTGTCAACGGAAAGATGGTAGACCGTCCTGTAGTGATCCGCGCTCAGCGTACCATTGACCTTGCTGTAGCTTCCGGTATTTTGAAAGAAGACGAAATCTAATCACCAGCCATGAACACACTTCAAGAACGAAAGAACAAGATAGCCGAGCAGGCCAGCCGTCTCGGTAAGGAAATATATAATTCCGAACTCACAACAAAACTGACCGCTCCACGCAAAGATATGCAGAAGGAGAGTTCAAAGTTGGCAACCCTCGAAGATGCAATTCGCAAGTCAGGACTTAAGGATGGCATGACAATCTCCTTCCACCATCATTTCCGTGGAGGTGACAAGGTTGTAAATATGGTGGTTGACAAGCTAGCGGAGATGGGCTTTAAAAATCTTCATCTCGCCGCTTCATCTCTGAGCGACGTGCACAAACCGCTGATTGAGCATATCCGTAATGGTGTGATAACCTCAATCTCCACTTCCGGACTTCGTGGCGAACTGGCCAATGCTATTTCCCACGGACTGATGGATACTCCCGTCACTTTCCGTAGTCACGGCGGTCGCGGCTCTGCTATTGCCAACGGCGATCTTCATATTGACGTAGCTTTCCTCGGTGCCTCTTCATCCGACCCTCTCGGCAATGCTTGCGGTTATTCCCGTTCGGAGAAAGCCAAGAGTATCTGCGGCTCGCTCGGTTATGCACTACCGGATGCACAGTATGCTGATAAAGTAGTGGTAATCACTGACGACCTCGTGAGCTATCCAAACACTCCAAACTCTATCTCAGAGCGCGACGTTGATTTCGTAGTGGAAGTAGATTCCGTAGGCGACAGCTCAAAGATCTCTTCCGGCGCAATCCGCGATACCAAGAATCCTCGCGATATTCTCCTTGCTCAGCAGGCAGCCAAAGTGATTATAGCATCCGGATATTTCAATGACGGATTCTCTATTCAGACAGGTTCCGGCGGCGCTTCTCTCGCAGCCGTGAAGTATATAAGAAATGAGATGATAGAGCGGGGCATCAAAGCCTCGTATGCCCTTGGCGGAATCACGGCTCACATGGTGAAAATGCATGAAGAAGGTCTTATTGACCGCTTGATCGACGTGCAGTCATTCGATAAGGTAGCTGCTGAATCTCTTAAAAATAATCCGATGCATAAGGAAGTATCGGCAAATGAATATGCCGCGGCCGACGAACCCGGTTCAGCTGTGCATTATCTTGACATTGTGATTCTATCAGCTCTTGAAGCAGATGTCAATTTCAATGTCAATGTGCTCGTAGGCTCCGACGGTATTATT
The DNA here is from genome assembly GCA_964398625.1 of uncultured Sangeribacter sp. Taxonomy (GTDB): domain Bacteria; phylum Bacteroidota; class Bacteroidia; order Bacteroidales; family Muribaculaceae; genus Lepagella. The sequence goes on from CAYNNV010000002.1 coordinate 50,818, forward strand.
CGCGGTGCTATCGGTGGTCATCCTGATACTGCCGCTGATTCAGCTCTTTCAATTATCGTGTGCCCCTTACTCCGTGGTAGAATCCCGTGCGTAGTAGATGAAGTCACTACTCTGATTACCCCCGGAAAGACTGTTGACGTGATTGTCACCGAATATGGTATTGCAGTAAATCCGGCTCGTCCGGAACTTGCTCAACGCCTTAAAGATGCCGGACTTAAAGTGGTTGACATCAAGGAGCTTCGCGATAAGGCTCTCTCAATCATCGGAAATCCTGCCCCACTGCCCTTCGGCGACAAAGTGGTGGGCGTGGTGATGAACCGCGAAGGCTCCGTGCAAGACGTCATCCTCAATATCAAAGAAGACTGAAACTGAGACTATATGCCCCTTTCCTCAATAGGGAAGGGGCAATATCACATTCTTTTCATAAGTGAAAACCTCTCTTGAGCAAGTACTGTCAGCCCGCGACGCTCGCGCCCGGCTACAAAAGCGTCTCCGCGATGATTATCCGGAGATGACGTTGCTTTGCGCCACCGTTGTCATGCCCGGAGAGGATAAGTCTAATTCGCAAGCGAAGATAATTGCAAAGGCTATGCAGCAGGCGCTTGCCCGGACTTTCCGCAATACTGCACGATTTGCAATCTGCAAGGATCTTCCCACCGGCTATGAGCACTATCTGCTGCTTGCGCTTGACAGCACCGAAGCTAAGTATTTAGCTTGTAAACTGGAGGATAATCACCCTTTGGGTCGCTTGTTCGACCTTGATGTAATATCAACCGAAGGAATGCCTCTGCAGCGCACAGATTTCGGTTTCTCTCCCCGCACTTGTCTGCTCTGTAGCAACGATGCGAGGGTATGTATGCGGCAACGCACCCACAGCGCTGATGAAGTATCGTCAAAAATTCAATCACTTATAGATGAATACCTTCTCCGGATTAGAGATTAGAGAGATCCCATTATCCTCGTCACTACATCTTGGTGACATGGCGGCATTTCTACGCGATAATGGTCTTCAGGCAGATCCGCTTGATTACGCTCTTGGAGTCTATGACAGCGGTGACCGCCTCGTGGGTTGCGGCGGCCTTTCAGGTGATATACTCAAGTGCATAGCGCTATCGGAAGACCTTCGCAACGAAGGGGTGGCTGCATCACTGATATCCTCCTTGCTATCCCGCTCAATGGAGATGGGAAATACTAATACCTTTGTCTTTACCAAACCGGAATACAGACCCACTTTTGAGGCTATGTCTTTCAAGCCTGTAGGAGAGGCTCCAAAAGCCGTGCTTCTTGAAAGCAACCCGCGTGCTCTTAATCATTATTTAGCATTATTGCGTAGTCATGCGGAAGATAAAGAGGGGAGAAAAGGTGTGATTGTGATGAATGCAAATCCCCTGACCCTCGGTCATATTTATCTGATTGAAACAGCTGCGGAGAAAGTTGACCATCTCTTCATAATACCTGTAGCAGACAACCCGGCTACTGACTTTTCTTACAGTGAACGCAATATGATGCTTGAAACTGCTACTGTATCAATGCCCAAAGTCACTGTGCTTCCCGGGAGCCGATATGCAGTCAGCGCTTCTACATTCCCGACATATTTTATTAAAACACGGACTGACGCGACTGACAGTCATATCGCCCTTGACCTCGACATCTTCGGGCGTCATATAGCGCCGGTTCTTGGCGCTTCTGTAAGGTTTGTAGGGAGCGAACCGACTGACCCTCTGACGGCGCGATATAATGAGCTTATGCCAAGTATTCTGTCGCAATATGGCGTTGAAACTGTGGAAATTCCGCGTTTAGAGCGGGATAATGCCGTAGTGAGTGCCTCAAGGGTGAGAAATATGCTCAAGAGCTTCAGAGTGGGCGATGCTTTCTCTCTTGTACCCAAGGCTACGGTTCCCTTCTTGTTGGGCCACTCTGCAGCCATGGCACTAACGGCAGAGCTTGAAGCTACGCCAAAACCCGGCCTTGTAGACATGGCGGATAATGGTGCCCACACTGATATGAACGCCGCAATTATGCACCGTTCCATTGAGGCATTGAAACCATTCTTCACGCGACTGGCACTTGCTTCAGCGTCGGAAATTATTCCTGATATCAATGAGATTTCAAAAATCGGTCAGGCCGCAGAGAAAGAGATGTTTTCCTCTACAGGAGGGGTGAATACTCATAAGGGAGCGCTTTTCAGCCTCGGACTCGCGGTTTGTGCCGCTTCTCATATCTTGGCGCGAGGAGAACGCCTGACTGAGGACTTATTGAAGGAGACAATAAAGAAGTTGGCTTCCGGATTTTCCCGCCCTGATGATACTCACGGCGCAAGGGTAAAAGCACAATACGGTGTTGAAACGGCCCTTGACAATGCCCGTAGCGGTTATCCCATGCTTTGGAGCGAGTGGTTGCCGTATCTGCGGATTTACAGAGAGGATGATATGATTCTCTCTCGTCTGATTCTCAAAATTATAGCCGGGCTTGACGATAGTAATGTCTATTGGCGTTGCGGTGCTGACGCAGCTTTGGAGTCGCGCTCAATGGCGGCCGAAGTACTGAGAGAATTTTCTGAGGAAAAGCTGAACCGCCTCAATAAAGATTTCATAGCGCGCCGCATTTCTCCCGGCGGAAGTGCCGATATGCTCGCATTGACTATATTTATAGACTCTCTTCTTCCGCTTTAATAAATGAAAATATTTACTAACAACATACATAATTCTTAATTACTCTATTAATGATTGAACTGATCGACAAGGGAGTATATCTCCTCAATGGCAAAGAATTTGCTACTGACACCACAGGCCTTCCCACTCCGGCTGAAGCCCGTGAAAACACTATCACTTACGGAATCCTCCGCAGTCACGACGTAGACGGCTCCAAGGGTGACAAGATGCGCATTAAGTTTGATGCTATGATGTCGCATGACATCACTTACGTCGGCATTATCCAGACCGCACGCGCTTCAGGTCTTGAGAAATTCCCGATTCCATACGCAATGACCAACTGCCATAACTCTCTTTGTGCAGTAGGCGGCACAATCAATGAAGATGACCATGTATTCGGACTTTCTGCCGCTAAGAAATACGGCGGAATCTACGTTCCGGCAAATCAGGCGGTGATTCACCAGTACGCACGTGAAGCTATGGTGAAGTGCGGAAATATGATTCTCGGCTCTGACTCGCACACCCGCTACGGCTCTCTCGGAAATATGGGCGTAGGTGAAGGTGGCGGCGAGCTCGTGAAGCAGCTCCTCTCAAATACCTGGGATATCAACGCTCCCGAAGTTGTGCTCGTATGGCTCGAAGGTGCGCCCAAGAAGGGTGTAGGTCCTCACGACGTGGCTATATCTCTTGTTAAGGCCGTTTTCGACAGCGGTTTTGTGAAAAACAAAGTGCTTGAGTTTGCCGGCCCCGGCGTGAAGAATCTTCCTATCGACTTCCGTAACGGTATTGACATCATGACTACCGAGACTACTTGTCTTAGCTCTATCTGGGTGACCGACGACGAAGTGAAGCATCACTATGAAATCCACAACCGTCCTGAAGACTATCGCGAGTTAAAACCCGGCGATGTGGCTTACTACGACGGTGTGATCAAAATAGATCTCTCCAAGCAGGAGGCTATGATTGCACTTCCGTTCCACCCGTCAAATGCTTATACTATCCACGAGCTTCAGGCTAATCCCGAGAAGATACTCCGCGAGGTAGAAGAGGATGCTCGCAAGCGCTTCGGCGATCAGATTGAGATTGACCTCGTGAGCAAGATCAAAGACGGCAAGGTTATGGCTGATCAGGGTATCATAGCAGGATGCTCCGGCGGTACATACGACAATCTCTCTCAGGCAGCTGCTATCCTTAAGGATAAGAGCGTGGGTAACGATTACTTCACTATCTCCGCTTATCCTCAGTCAGTACCCGTATATATGGCTACTACCCGCAACGGTATTGCCGAAGAACTCCTTGAGGCCGGCGTAGTCATCAAGCCTGCTTTCTGCGGTCCCTGCTTCGGTGCCGGCGACGTGCCTTCAAACAATGGCCTCTCCATCCGCCACACCACCCGCAACTTCCCCAACCGCGAAGGCTCAAAGCCCGGTCAGGGCCAGATTTCACTTGTAGCTCTTATGGATGCACGTTCAATCGCTGCTACAGCTGCTAACGGTGGCGTAATCACTGCTGCTACCGACGTGGAATTCGATGATAACCACAAGCCTTACGACTTTGATGCCCGCATCTATGAGCGTCGCGTATATGAAGGCTTCGGTCGTGAAAATCTTGACGAAGAGCTTCGCTATGGTCCCAATATCAAAGATTGGCCCACGATGTATCCCATGCAGGAAAATATGCTCCTCGAACTTGCTGCCGTAATTCACGATCCCGTCACTACTACCGATGAGCTTATCCCCTCAGGTGAGACATCTTCTTACCGTTCGAATCCCCTGAAACTTTCTGAATTTGCTCTTTCTCGCCGTGTACCTGAATATGTAGGTATCTCGAAGAGAATCCAGAAGGAAGACCTCGAGCGTCGCGAAGGAAAATGCCCGGAAAATGTGGAGAAAGTACTTGAAAAAGTTGGCGCCAAGGCTGCTGATACTTCACTCGGCTCATGCGTATTCGCTAACCGCCCCGGCGACGGTTCTGCACGCGAACAGGCTGCAAGCTGCCAGAAGGTGCTCGGTGGTGATGCTAACATCTGCTACGAATATGCTACCAAGCGTTATCGTTCTAACTGTATCAACTG
>CAYNNV010000003.1:0-42517 GCA_964398625.1 uncultured Sangeribacter sp.
GTCCTGTAAAGAAAGTAGCCGGCAAGGGCGCCGGCGCCGGTATGCTTCGCAATATTCCCCTTATGCTCGACATCACCCGCCGGATAGTGCAAGCTGTAAGCTTGCCGGTAACTGCAAAGACGCGCCTCGGATGGGATTGCAATAGCAAAATTATTGGAGAGCTTGGCCTTCAGCTGCAAGACTGCGGAATAAAAGCTCTTACCGTGCACGGACGCACCCGCTCCCAAATGTATACCGGAGAAGCCGATTGGGAACCGATAGCCGCCCTTAAGCGCGACCCGCGTATGGAGATTCCCGTAATCGGCAACGGCGACATCAACACTCCTGAAAAGGCTCTCGAAGGATTTGAACGATTCGGCGTAGATGCTGTTATGATAGGAAGAGGAGCAATAGGAGCCCCGTGGATTTTCCATGACGTAACCCGGTATCTTGCTACAGGCAGCTACACTCCTCTTTCCGCCGATGAGAAATTTGCTCTCCTCAGGAGGCAGATTAATGAAAGCATTGAGAGAATCGATGAGTACCGGGGTATTCTCCACATTCGCCGTCATCTCGCCGCCACTCCGCTGCTGAAAGGAATTCCGGACTTTAAACCCACACGTATCCGCCTGCTCAGGGCTGATACAAGGGACGAACTTATGAGCGTGATTGATGAAATTCAAGAAAAATATTTCAGATAAATAAACCCGTTAATACTAAAGAAAACACACTTACCGATAATGAAAAATATATTAAGAAATATCGCACTGCTTGCAACAGTGATCACAGCAACGATGTTCTCATTCGCCTATGCCGAGAATTATAGTGTGCCTATAGGCGACTTCAAGGATCTAATCGTGACTGACAATGTAAATGTAATATATCGATGTATGCCTGACTCCGCAGGATTTGCCAGATTCGCAGGCAAAAAAGAATTTGCCGATGCATTTATCTTTGTCAACAACGGCAAGGGACAACTACGCATTCAGGTGAACACTGAAGACCTTGGCAAGCCCGATCTTCCTACGCTGTATGTCTATTCCTCTAGGCTTGACAAGGTAGAAAACGGTGCTAATATGAATATAGCCGTGGAGTGTGTTGCCAAAGTACCTTGCTTTAAAGCGAAACTCATCGGTAACGGCAAGATTGAGGTACAAGGCCTCGACTGCGACAATCTGGAAGCTACAGTTGAGACCGGCAATGGAAGTATCATAATCAACGGTACAGCTGATACGGCCGTCTACACAATGATCGGCACAGGCGTGATTCAGGCTGACGGACTGAAAGCTAAAACCGTAAAATGCCGTATCCTGGGCGGTGGCGAGATCGGATGCTATGCGTCTGAGCTGCTTCAGACTCGCGGAATAGGAAGCACCCGCATCTTTTATTGCGGCAACCCTGCAAAGATAAAAAAGAGTGGTGGCGGCAAGCTGATTGCCTTTAGGAAGTAGACAAGCTGCACCCACTCCTCAATATTTAACCTGATAACAACCTGATGTCGGAAATCCCGAAACCGCTTAACCCCGATGCTGAAGCCCCGTCGCTGAAACTGAAGACTGCTCGCACGCTAAAGTGGAACACTATAGATCGTGTCTCCACTCAGATACTTTACGCCGTAGTCGGCGTAGTACTGGCCAATATTCTCCCTGTTGAAGATTTCGGACTCGTGGGGTTGATTCTCATGTTTCAGGCCTTTGCCGTAATATTTGTTGACTCCGGATTCGGAGCCGCCCTACTTCAGAAGAAAGAAGCCACACAAGAGGATTATTCCACAATATTCTGGTTTAATCTTATTATGAGCTTGGTGATCTACGCCATTTTGTGGTTTGCTGCTCCTTTGATAGCCGATTACTTCCATTCGCCCGAACTGCTTTGGCTCTCGCGTGAGATGTTTCTCACATTTATTTTCACTGCTCTTGGTGTGGTTCAGACCAACCAGCTGATGAAGCGGATGGAGGTAAAGCAAATAGCAATATCAAATTTCGCGGGCATGATAGTCAGCAGCGGCATCGGAATAGGGCTCGCCTTGGGTGGATTTGGTGTACATGCCCTTGTCTGGCAATACGTATCATTAGCGGCAACAAAGACGGGGTGGCTGTGGCTAACAGGTAAATGGAGACCGGCAGCAGTAATCTCACGCAATTCATTTTCGCAGATGTGGCGCGTAGGATTGGGAGTGTTCTCCAGTTCGTTTCTCAACACCCTTTGCCAGTATCTATATACATGGTTGATAGGACGATACTTTCCTATGACCACACTCGGCGTCTACTCTCAAGCCGACAAGTGGAGTAAAATGGGAAGCGCATCACTTAGCGGAATAATGACAGCAAGCTTTGTACCGCTGCTATCACGCTTTCACGACGATGCAGAGCAATTCCGAGGCAAGATAGGCAAAATCAACCGCTTTGCGGCTTTCATAACTTTCCCACTGCTCGGAGGAATGGCAGCAATGGCCGAGCCCCTCTTCCATACTTTATTTGGAGAAAAGTGGGATGCTGCAATTCCACTGTTTCAGATACTGTGCCTGCGCGGTATTTTTGTGACTCTCACTTCCTTATGTACTAACTATCTTCTCTCACTCGGGCGCTCGCGCAAGCTCGTAGAAAGTGAAATAGTGAAAGACGGTGCTCTCCTCTTAGCGGCCGTGATCACACTTCCCACAGGATCAGTAGAGATTATGGTCTGGGGCATGATGATTGCATCTTTACTGACGTCACTCTATGTACTCGTCATCACCGCCTCAGCCACACGCTATTCAATCATAAGGCACTTGCGCGACCTCTCCCCTTACTTTCTGATTACTGCGGCAATCTGCGGTATTATATGGCTTATTGGAGAGGCCGGAATGCAGCCGTGGTTGACATTAGTTATTGACGTGGCGGTTGCACTTGTGCTCTACGTATCTATACTGCGCATGACCGGCTCAGTGGTGCTTGCGGATGCACTTGAATATCTCCTCGGTCGTTTTCGCCGCCGCTAAAGCAGCATAGGAGAAAGGTGGATAAATTATTCCACGATATAGTACTTCCTTGAATTTTCAGGTGAGAATATACGCAGATTACCGGGATAGGCATTACCCGGTGTTATCTCTGTATCCCAATCTCCTTGTGTAAATTTGAACTCCGCCGGCAATTGCAGATTCAAATCAATCGAATAGATGTTTCCATCAGTTTTATTCATCTTTACTCCCTTTGGATTCCAGTTGGTCAACGCCTCCTGATTGCCGGTAATATATATATCGCCCTCGCCAATGGGATATTCGAGTTCTATATGAACAGGATGAACTGCCGAATCTCTAAAGTGGGTTGTATGTCGATACATACCATAGAGAGGCAGTATATCCATCAGGCATTGAGCATAGCACCCTTTATGATTATGTTCAGGATATTCTTTGATAAAAATGGTTACATTTTTTGACAATGATACGGATTCCAGACCAGACTTTACCATATTCCAGGCACGACGCCACTCAGGAGGCCAACCTGTATTTTCCGACTCATTAGCCATTGTGAGGAAAATAAAGTGAGGTTTTCCGTTCTTGAAATCATAGCTTAGAAAGTTTTCAGCAAATTTATATTTATCATCCATAAAATTAGGAGAAATCGCTATGTAATCGTCAAACAGGTCTTCCGAGGCAAGGGCATTAAGTACGAACGAAGCACTAAGCGAATGTCCGACTGCCAGAGTGTGTCCAGAAGTACGGTAATTACTGTTGATATATGGCATCACGTCCTCGCGAAGGAACTTCTTGAAGTTTTCGTAATTACCGTAATAATTTGACTTATAGATGGTTCGTGTAGGCACCGGCAGAAAATCGTTGGAGCGACAATAATCCTCTTTGGTAGGTGATGGAATACCAACCACAATGAAAGGCATTGACTCCTCGTCCGGACTCTGACACTCTGCCAATATACCGTATGTCAACGCAAAATGAGAACGCCACTGCGAGTCGAATACATATACCACATCCACTTCCGATTGATCCGCCTCATCGTAATTTACGGGTGTGCAGATAAATATTTCGCGATCGAAAGGGAAATCAGGCGATTGAAAAGTCTTGGTCTCAACTCTCATCGTCTCCTGCGCGCTCGCAGAAATTGCTGATGCGCCAATTCCTGTTAGGAAAAGCAAAACACAGATAATAGCATTAAAGTAAAATTTCATAAGACCGTATAATTTTACGAATTATGTATGATATTGTCGCTCAGAATTATCTAACGGATAATTAATTCATTGGATTACGATACTCCTTAAGGACCTTACTTGCCCAAGGTCTGAACTGAGTATTACGCTTAGACTGTACTCGTAGCATACAGCGGTAATCATCTCAATATTATAATATTTCACCTTACCGGGTTTGCCGTCTGTGCAGTTGTTCCAAATTTTGCGGCAGTTGAAGTATCTGCAAGTTGTCCTCTCAGCGTATATGGTATTAGCATGAAGCCGCGTCGGAAAGGTCAATTCCGCCACGGCTTCATTGTTATTCAGTTGCGTAGATTCAGCGAATCTTTGAGAATGAAGTCATCTCATGCGCTTTCACCTCCACGGGCTGTGCGCCTGAGCGGAGCACAGGTGCATTGAGTTTATTATCCTCAATAGTGAAGCCCCCATTGTACGAGCCGGTGATGGTGTGACCGGCATTGTCATTAAGATTGAATGTAAATGTCTTAGTCCAATTGTCTAAAGAAGTGATGGTGATCGTTCCGCCGGTGATGGGCGCAAGAATCTCCTGCACACCATCACTGGTGGTGGAGCTGAGATCGCCATACCATGAGAAGAGAAGTTCGCCACCGGGGTCAAGACAACCCTTTAGACCGGTTAGATTGGTCAGAGCATCATTGATTTCATAAGTACCGTCAGCAAGTTCTCCCTCACAGAGAAGCTCAAAAGTGAGGAAGTCGCCTACTGTGTTGGTGCGGTCGCCGATAGTAAACATATAGTTATTCACTCCGTCAACGATATAGTCACCGAGGTTCCAGCAGTTTATCTCGGTTGAAGCAGGGAACTCAAGGGTTACGTTCTCTTCAAGAGTTGATACAGGAAGCTGTTCCTTGCTGTTGTCGATAAAGTTAGCAAATACAAGATTACCCTCAAATGTAGCATTTAGTTTCACACCGTTTTCAGCAATAAATTCACACTCAATCACAGTGCCGTTATTGCTTACAGTCATAGTACCGTCAGTGATGAAGGCGTGAGTACGCTTTCCATCCTTAAGATAAGTGACCTGAGTGGAAACAGGATACTCAGTACCCCAGAGATCTACCATGTGACCGGGTATGAAAGAGTAGGGGCGGTTGGTATAATAAAGAATGTTTTTGCGAGAGTCAATTGTGTAGAGACCATCAGGTAGATAGCACTTTGTTGTAGGAGTGGCTTCTTTATATTTAGGCATATAGACCTCAACTTCCACCCAGTATCCTTCTACCTGGTTGTTGTTTTCATCAAAAGTACCGCTATAAAGCTCAAGCTTGCCGTCGGAAGCAAAAGGATAGTACCAGTTAGCATAGATGCGCGCCTGTCCGCCCGTAAGGGTGATATCCTGATCGGTAAGGAACTCATTTGATACGTTGTTGCCCGGCGCAAATTCTATATCGCCCTCGAATTGCACGTCGACAGCAGTGCCGTCAAGAGTAACGAATTCAAAGCGGATATCATAGCCTTTATCACCCTTGCGAACATCCACAGTACCCTGACTCAAAGACTGAGTTGATACTCCGTCGGCACCCTCAGCAAGACGAATTACAAAAGCTGAGCGTGTCACATCCCAAGTATAAGCGGTGTCGCCCTTACCCATGCGGTAATAGCCTTCGGGAAGAACGGCATTGAAGGGGTCGGCATCAGCAGGAGCAGTAAGTGATAGAATCACCTGATAATCACCAATCTCAACCGGATCCTTCATATTATCAGGATTGCTATTGCCAATTGCAAGGTTGTAATTGCCTAATGTGCGTGAAGAATTGATTGTATAGTCAGCGCCTATTACCATATTTGCCGGCATATATTCCGGAGTATTGCTGAAAGTGATCTTGGAGACATCTTCAGTGATAAACTCTTGCTTTACGCCGTCAGTGGTAGTGACGATTACTTTGTAGCCCTGCGCAAAGACAGTAGAGGCAGCGGCGAGCGTCAGAGCCGCCATTATATTTCTTTTCATATTATGCTGTTCTTATGGGGGATTACTTTATAAATTTAAGAGTCACATTACCGGCTTTGGCGATGTAGACACCATTATTGAATGAAGGTATTTCTACTGCAGCTACACCGTTGGAGTCAGCCACAACAGAGATGACGAGGCGACCGTCAGCCGTATAGACGTCAAGCGTCTGACCGGGCTGCATTCCTGTAGCCATCAGCTGAGAGCCGATAGCGGCAAGATTGATTTGTGACTTGTCAGCACCAATTGTGCTCACACCATCATCCGGTTTTTTTACTTTATAAGTTGAGAAAGTAAGGTTTCTCACGTTGTCAATAGCGTAGACTATGTTTTGGGCATCAAGCTCCACGGTCAAGGCATTCTCCTTGAAAGTCACCACGGGATTGGCTGAAAAATCAAAACTAATCTTGCTATTGTCTACATCGGTGACAACGAGACGATACAGCGTGATCATATCGTCGGCGTATGAAGTGCATACGGAAGCTATGAGAGCTAATGCCGCAATAATATATTTTTTCATATCTGTATTTTTAGAATTAAGAGATGTAGGGAATTATTTTATTGAGCCTTTATAATCAATGTGGACTGTTCTGCCATCCTCAAGAGTGAGATCAATTGACAGCACTTTGTCCGGTCCGTCATTTGAGACTACCATTAAAGCACCCTGGAACTTATTTGAAGTTGAATTGGGGCGCAGGATGTCGAGATAAGAATTCTTTTTGAAAATCATGTTCACATCCCTTAGACTTTCGCTAAGTGCATAGCGTCCGTTGGCAAGGTATTCATCCATACCGTCGCCGTAAACGTCAAGAGTAAGCTCAAACATTGTAGGATCTGCATCAGCAATATAGAGCTTGAACTCGCCATACATGTTTAGAAGATATTTTGCCTCGGTTGCAGTATATCTCAGATACTTGCTGTAATTGTCAATCGGGCCTGTGTAAATAGCCTGGAAGGGAGTTCCATCAGTAAGGACAAAGTCCATATTGATTGTGTATTTATCCTCAAATGAGGTCACCTCCATAGTTCCTGACTCAAGCGCCTTTTTCTCACCGTCCTTCATGATGAAAGTGTAGGCTTCATCAGTGTCAACAGTGTTGGGAAGATTTGAGCTCGTCACGTTGTAAGCCCCGTCGCGCAGGTAAAGAGCATTAGCAGTGCTGAATACCATCATCTGCATGGTCGTGGAGCCATCTTCGCTTGCAAAGTTGAAAGTGGCTGTGCCACCGGTGCTTGCAGGGTCGCAGGTCACGCTCTTAAATTCCGTAAATCCGGCAGGAGCCATTTTTTCAAAGGTTATTTCCTGCACATAGTCAACATTGAATTTGGTGTTGATACCATCCTTGCCGACTATAGTCACATTCTGGGCTGCAGCGCCTAACGCAGAGGCAGCCAGCAGAAGTGTAGCTAAGTAGTAGTGCTTCATTGTGTTGTTTATTAGATTGATTAATAAATAAATTATCTTTTGAGGCAGATTGAGGTGGATTTTTTCGCACTGCAACATTCATTCGCAAAGATATACAAATTTTCCTAATACTTTATAATTGACTTTAAAAAAAATTATATAAAGTTGAAATATGGCTGATTATTCACATGTTGAGGAGCTGTCATTCTCGATTATAATGGCAATTTCAAATGGTAATTTCAAAAACAAATATTTGCAAAGCGGAGATAATTTTCCTAACTTTGCACCGATTAATAGCGATTATCTGTCAAAATGTGCGAGTATTTTGACAGATGCGTCAATCGCCGCGGTTCGTTAGGACAAATGCAACTCAAGACACTTAAGAATAATAGCTTGCGAATTTTAATCACCTCACTTGTCGAACCGCATAATTAGTCTACTATCAGAGTTGGCCCCGGCAGAAATGTCCGGGGCCGACGCCGTTTATATGATTACGCCCAACGCATATTCAGTAATTTAGCTCCATCCTGCGGTATTTTATTGGCAAATGATTACCTTTGCAGTAGAAATAATTTCAAAATTATGAAAATTCTCATTGTTGGCACCGGCTACGTCGGACTCGTGTCGGGCACCTGTTTTGCCGAGATGGGTATTGACGTCACATGTGTGGATGTCAACGAAGCCAAGATTCAAAGCCTCCGCAAAGGCGAGATTCCAATTTATGAGCCCGGCCTTGAAGAGATGGTAAAAAGAAATGTAGCCGCCGGTCGCCTGCATTTCTCCACCAATATGGCCGAAGTGCTTCCCGGTGCGGAAGTAGTATTTTCCGCAGTTGGCACTCCTCCTGATGAGGACGGATCGGCCGATCTCAGATATGTGCTTGAGGTTGCCGCCACTTTCGGTCGGAATATCACCGGATATACTCTGCTCGTCACAAAATCAACCGTACCGGTCGGTACAGCTGCAAAGGTTAAGAAAGTAGTGGAGCAGGAGCTGCAGGCCAGGGGTGTAAAGATTGACTTCGACGTAGCCTCTAATCCGGAATTTCTTAAAGAGGGAGCTGCCGTCAAGGACTTCATGAGTCCGGATCGTGTAGTTGTCGGTACGGAAAGCGAGCGAGCAAAGAAAGTGATGGAGCGCCTTTACGCCCCGTTCATGCTCGTATCCGACCGAATTATCTTCACCGATATACCATCTGCCGAGATGATTAAATACGCGGCAAACTCCATGCTTGCCACCCGTATATCCTTTATGAACGATATAGCCAACCTCTGCGAGCTGGTTGGTGCTGATGTTAATATGGTACGCAAGGGTATCGGCTCCGATACACGCATTGGGAAGAAATTTCTTTATCCGGGTTGCGGCTATGGAGGCTCCTGTTTCCCAAAAGATGTGAAAGCTCTTATTCGTACTGCCCAACAGCACGGCTACGAAATGCGTGTGCTTAAGGCGGTAGAGGATGTGAACGATGCCCAGAAACGAGTGCTCTTCACTAAATTGATGCGCTACTTTCCTGAAGGGCTCACCGGCAAAAAAATAGCATTGTGGGGACTTGCGTTCAAGCCCGAGACCGATGATATGCGCGAAGCCACTTCACTCGTACTTATTGATATGCTCCTGAAGGCGGGAGCTGAGATTAGAGTGTTCGACCCCGTAGCTATGCCGGAATGCAGGCGCAGAATAGGCGATGCCGTGGAGTATGGCTCCGATATGTATGATGCGGCTTTTGAAGCCGATGCCCTTCTGCTTCTGACAGAATGGAAACAATTCCGTCTGCCATCATTTCGAGTCCTGGCGGGTGCTATGCGTCGACGACTGATTATTGACGGCCGCAACATTTACGATGCCGACTATCTTGCCGAGCACGGATTTACTTATGATAAAATCGGATAATAACCTGCTGATGGAAAGAATACTGCTATGTTTATGCCGAATGAGCGGCAACGAAATGAAATTTATTGAAGAGGCTTTTGATGAAAATTGGGTGGTGCCTCTCGGCCCTAATGTTACAGGATTTGAAGAAGATCTTGAGCACTTCCTCAAGACCGTAGAATCACCGGCGGTAGCGGATACATCTCTACAGAGCAAGCGCGTACTGGCACTCTCTGCGGGCACGGCGGCACTTCATCTGGCACTCATAGGCTGCGGAGTAAAACCCGGAGATGAAGTTATGGTCCAGTCATTCACATTTGCCGCTTCAGTAAATCCGGTGGCTTATCTCGGAGCCGTACCGGTATTTGTGGATTCTGAGCCGGAAAGCTGGAATATGGATCCTCTGCTTCTTGACATAGCCATTGCTGACCGTCTTAAAAAGACCGGAACACTTCCCAAGGCTATTATCCCGGCTTATCTCTACGGAATGCCGGCAAGGATAGACGAAATTATGGCCGTGGCTCGGAAATGGAATATTCCTGTAGTAGAAGATGCTGCCGAAGGAATGGGATCACGCTTTGACGGTCGGCAACTCGGCACTTTCGGGCGCTTCGGAGTTCTCTCCTTTAATGGCAACAAGATGATTACCACCTCAGGTGGCGGTGCTCTTATATGCCCGGACGAAGATCAATGGAAACGAATGATGAAGCTTGCCACGCAAGCTCGCGACTCTTACCCCTATTATCACCACACCGAGATAGGCTATAATTATCGCATGAGCAATATCTGCGCCGGCATAGGACGCGGACAGATGACCGCAGTCGAAGATCATCTGCGTCATCACCGCAACGTACAGGCTCAATACCGTAGGCTTTTTGCCGATATTCCGGGCATCACTCTCCATGACAACCCCTCACCACGCTTTGATTCCAATTTCTGGCTATGCGCCATCACACTCGACAAGGAATTGAGGGTAAAGGGTGAAGAGGAAGTAAATTCCACAATAGAGCATACCGACTGTGAGCCTGATGCAGCAGTGGAAGCACTCAGGCGTCATCTTGATGCCAAAAATATAGAGTCTCGTCCTTTATGGAAACCGATGCACGCCCAACCCGTCTATGCAGGTTCGCCGGTTTACGGCGGAGAGGTCTGCGAATCCCTGTTCCGGAGGGGCCTTTGCCTTCCCGCCGGGCCATGGGTTGAGGATCATCACGTTCAGTATATCGTGGAGTCAATCCACGAGGCAATTGAGGGCTGAATGCGCGCCTGAAAATTATTTCACGGTATAAAGCACCACAAGGAGGCTTGAGACCCCTATGACTATCCAGAGCGTTATTGCCTGAATAAGAGGCTTCGCACCGACATTGCGTATCACTTTGAGCGAGAGACTCGCTCCTATTGCGAAAAGCACTACCACAAGAGCTTTCTTGGCTATGGTCACGAGAGCAGCGAAGAATGATTCAAGACCGGGACGCGCACTTTCAGGCATAATCGAAGGAAGATAGCTATAGATCACCATAGCCAGTACGAACAGAAGTATAAACCAGGGTATTGATACTTTTCCTTTACCCTCACCTCCCGGCTGCTTGCGACAATACCACATCGTAAAGAATGCAAGCGGTATGATCCATAGTGCGCGCGTACACTTTATAAGAGTGGCCAGCTCACAAGCCACGGGGCCGTATGCATCACCGGCACCGACCACCGACGATGTATCGTGTATGGCTATGGCAGCCCACGTACCGAATTGCTCCTGAGTCATGCCGAATATATGTCCTAATGGAGGGAAAATAAAGAGGGCTATGGCATTGAGGATAAAAATCACACCAAGCGATACTGCCATCTGATTTTCATTGGCCTTCATCACTCCGCCGACGGCTGCTATGGCACTGCCGCCACATATTGCCGTACCGGCAGAGATAAGATAAGAGGTACGCTCATCAATCTTCATATATTTCCCAAGGAGAATACCTACTATCATTACGCCGATTACAGATACGATGGTGAAAAGCATACCATCTGCTCCTGACTGCAGTGACTTCTCCAGATTCATTCCGAAACCAAGACCTACTACCGAAGCCTGAAGTAAATATTTCGACAGTTTTTTATTGAATTTAGGGTAAGGAATACCGAAGAGCAGAGCGAATGCAAGCCCCAGGAAGAGAGCTGCCGGAGGAGTGATAAATGATGCACCGCACACAAGCTCGAACGGAAAAATCATTATGGCAAGAAGAATCCAATAGAGATAGCGCGCCATTATTGCTATCGGCGACCCGGAGGTATTTACTTCAGACATAGCATTTTGTTTTCTTGTTGCAAAGTTATACATTATGCTGCTGATATGCAAGAAAAAAGCTCCACTCCAAAGCCAACCTGAGCGCTTGGCTCGCGTTGACTAAAATGCCCGGAGGCTGTGGCAAATATGTAAATATGCCACAGCCTCCTATTATATAGACAGTTACTATCTTCTCTTGTTTACTTCTTGTAAACGCTCTTGATTGTCTTGATAGTGCCGTCAGTGAGCACTACTTTGCGAATTACTACCTGACCCTCAGCAGGCTCAGCAATTGAAGCACCTTGGAGGTTAAAGTATTCTTCGCTCACGATATCATCAGCATTTATTGTGTCAACTCCACTGTAGGTAAAGAACCATTCCTCAACAGGCTCGGCTGAATACATAAGGCCATTGATGTCGTAAACTACATCAACGCGAAGAATGTATGTACCCTCCTCTGTATAAGGACCGCAAAGGTATGTTGGACGCTCTTCTGATACACCGATAAGTTCGTAGTCTTCAGCTTTGGGACCGAGCTCATAGATGCGGAATTCTTTGAATTTAGCATAAGCGGGAGTAGGATCTACCCATGAAATCTTAGCGTATTGTCCGGCTTCGGCACCAACCATGTTTCTCACACCGGGGTATTCGCGCAAGAATACGTTGTCAATGGCAATCGGGGTAGTCTCAGTGCTTTCCTCCGTTTCAGCCTCAAACTGGATTGAGATATTGGTGCGGTTTCTCTCATAAGGAATGGCAACCGCTGTGCTTGTCCAACCGGTTTCCTGAACATCGCCTATAGCTACATTAAGAAGATTCTTAGGTTCGGCAACTGAAGCAGGATTATCGGGATTAATCACATTGAAATTGAGCTTTGAAGCAGAATTGACAATGCCGTAGTAATCAAATCCGGCCACAAGATTTCTCTTTTCACCGGTATTGATAGAGCCGGAAGTATAGGTAGATTTACCGTGTGAGTAAGAGCTGTAATCAATGTAAGCAAGTCCGTCGAAGTGATCCTCGGTATTATCAACGCCACGTATATAGCTGCCGTTGATATACGCTGTGGCTGATGCACGGAAGGTATTATAACCCTCTACTGCTACAGCATCCCAGAGATTATTGGCGTGTGCTGTATACTCTGATGCATCTGCATCAAACTTCTCTTCAAAGGGAAGTGACTGGGCAGGACCGCAGATCACCTCATTTGAAATACCATAATAATCGAGTGAAGAACCCATATTGTTGCGGGCGATAACCTGCCATGCAAGCTTTGCGGGAGCATCGAAATCCTCAATATAGTCGGTATAAGAGCATACCTTGAGACCCTCAGCTATGAGCTTCTTATTATCGGAAGAGTAGTAGCGATAAACGTCGTATACCACATTGTCTACATTGACGTAGCCATTATGCTGACCTTTATCGCTGACCTTATCCCAGGTCACCTTCACGCCGACATCAGTAAGCTCAGCTTTAATATTTTCAGGGGCGTTTGGTGAATCCTCACCTACGTAAACTTCACCTGTTGAGCTACGATAGCTTGAGCCCATTTTATTGCTGACAACTGCGAAGTAACGATAAGAATTTCCCTCTTCAACGTTGCTGTCAGAATAAGATAGAGAAGCGCCGAAAGCCGGATTCTCCCATGTATGAATTTCCTCAATATCACCGTATGTGGTGGTATTCTGGCGTGAAAGCACTATTGAAGTAAGCGGATTTTCAAGCGGATTATCGTTGACATCGGTTGAAGGAGCTACCAATGACACAACCACCGGGGCATTGCCCTCGGTTGAAGCAGCAGTGAAATCACCCGGGATATGAATCTCAATACCGGCATATACACTACCGGAGCCACCATAATCAGATGAGCTCTTTCCATCAATGGTTGCAATCACGTTGTATTCGTACTTCACGCCGATTACTATATCCTCTGTATCGGTTACTGCAACACTCTCTCCGGGCTTTACGTTCGTAAAAGTGGCAATAGTGCGAAGCTGGTTGGCACCGGGGCCGTCGTAATTATTTCGCACTACTTTGAGAGTCATCACATCGGTTTCCGCAAGTTCAGTCTGCGGAGGATCGGCGTTGTAATCATAACTTGACATTGTAGGGGCTACTACAGTGAATGTGATTACAGGAGCATCATTTACCATGTTGAAGACGGGAGTGACACTCGCCGGATCGGCCGGAACAACCCTTGCCGGCACAGCTACATTTGCTGCCGACTGTGCAGCATAAGCAGTGATGCCTACTCCGCCAAGGAGGAGAGCACCAGCCGCTAAGATAGTAAAGTGTAATTTCTTCATATATAGAAGGTTAGTGTAGGGCTTGGCTCAGAGCCCGAGAATTTAGATTACGATTCGGAGCCTTAGAATCGCAAATTAATGGTGCAAATATAATAAATCTAATCAATTCACCCAAAAAAATGAAATTATTCACCTATTTGTGTTGGATTTGTGTAGAAAATTATTCTGCCCCACGCCGAACCCGCCTTATCCTCGGTTTTATGTAGGGTTTGGCTGATGCTTGCTTAATCAACATTGTCGATAAACCGATACCCATAGAAGTTAAAGCCGCCACAAATGTGCGAAGCCGTTCCCTGTCCCAATTTTTAAAAGACAACCCCAACATAAAGGGGTTCAGATTCTCATTGGGAGGGCTACAAAGAGCAAGATAGACTCACCAACTATCCGCTCTATACTCTCCCTTTTTACTTTTGAATATTCTTCTCTCAAGCTGAAAACAACGGAAGCGGAGGCTGCGACATCAGAAAATTCTGTCGCAACCTCCGATTGTTATTTACTTGGATGATTAGAAATTCGCCTTAGTTGATTCAGATGGCGTCGTCTTCCACTGTTTCAAGAGCATCAGCCACAGGAGCGGCCGGTTCGTCGGCGGTAGCGGCTTCAAGTTTCTTCATAATAGAGAAGATGAAGAGTGCTGATACCAAGCATATTGCAATCAGTATGCACCACAGCGTGGCAACAGGCACTTTGCCCCAGAGCATCATAGGTATTGATACCAGATAGTTGCCTATTGCAGTTGCGGCAAACCATCCGCCCATCATTGAGCCTTTGAGCTTCGGCGGAGCCACTTTGCTCACGAATGAAATACCCATCGGAGAGAGAAGCAACTCGGCGAATGTGAGAAGAAGATAAGTTGATATAAGCCAATTTGACGATACGGAGCCTTGTGTTCCGACAATCGACATTGAGCCTATGGCCATTACTCCGTATGCAACGGCTGCCATAATCATACCGTAACCGATCTTACGCGGTGCCGACGGTTCTTTCTTCTTCT
Organism: uncultured Sangeribacter sp.; assembly: GCA_964398625.1. Lineage (GTDB taxonomy): Bacteria > Bacteroidota > Bacteroidia > Bacteroidales > Muribaculaceae > Lepagella. The sequence goes on from CAYNNV010000003.1 coordinate 14,986, forward strand.
TTGCAAGCCAGCCGAAGAGAGCCAGCGAGAATGGAGTAAGGGCTACTACATAGAAGGGGTTGAACTGCTGATATTGCTGTGGCTGTATGCCGCTCACGGGATTGGGAGTTGTAGTGTAGAAGTATACGAGAGCCCATGCCACGAGTCCCAGTAGAATGACTGAAATTACCTTGCTTAGTGTGCTCTTGCTCTGCACGAGATTGAAGAAGGCATAGACTCCGACAGCGATGCTCAGCAAAGCCCATACATTGAATCCGATGCGTGTCCAACCGCCGGCTTCGGGATTAGTACAACTCTTGGCAAATTCCGTGAGTGTGGCTCCGTTCTGATGGAATACCATCCAGAAGAAGATGACTACGGCGAAGACGAGCAACAGAGCAACTACGCGCTGCTTGGTCTGTGCCGGTGTCAACTCCTTTTCTGCAGTAGTGTCAACGGCTTTGGCAGCCCCTTTCTTTTTGTCGACTATTATGTGGGAATATGTGGAGCGACCGAGAAAATATATGAGAAATGATACTACCAGCGAGCCGCATGCCACAGCAAATGCGTAGGAGTAGCCGGTGGTAAGGGTGGTAATATAGTCGCTTGCAAAAGAGGCAATGTCGGAACCGACCTGCATACCGCTATCGGCTGCAACGCGAGCAATTTCCTCAGCTTTATCTTTGGCGCCGTCAAGGTATGAATTGCAGAGTGCCGGAAGTGAGGCATCATAAATCATACCCTTAGCCTTTAGAGCCATATTACACATGGCTGTAGCGGCCATTGGCGCAAACATTGAACCAATATTGATAGCCATGTAGAATAGTGAGAATGCTGCGTCTCGCTGTCCGCTATATCGAGCTTCGTTATAGAGGTCGCCCACCATTACCTGTAGATTTCCCTTGAAAAGTCCGGTACCTGCAGCAATAAGTATTAGAGCACCGCAGAGTATCACCAGTGATGTAGTAGAGCGAATTTCGGTAGGAATGGCCATGATAGCATAGCCTGCAAACATCACCATTATACCGGTGACAACGCATTTTGAGAAACTCCATTTATCAGCTACCCAACCTCCTATCAGAGGCATAAAGTAGACAAGGGCGAGAAAGCCGGCATATATCTGGCCGGAGACCGTAGCGTCAAGCCCGAATTTTGCTTGCAGGAAGAGTAGGAAGATTGCGAGCATTGTGTAATATCCGAAGCGCTCTCCGGTATTGGCCAGTGCAAGGACGTACAGCCCGGATGGTTGATTCTTGAACATATTGATAATTTATTTTCGTGTTGGAGATTATGACTAAAGGGCGGCCTGAGCCGTATGGCTGAAAGGCACACCCTTTGATGTATAGTCAATATAGTTCAGCCTCAGGCGGTGACTCTTTCAAGCCATTTCACCATACCGAACATCACGCCCATTGAGATTACGCAGACTGACATGAATACGGTCCAAGCCACCCATATAGGACAAGCATTGTAGATTAGCGGGCCGATCCAGAGCAGGAGATTGCCTACGGCAGTGGCTCCGAGCCACAGACCCTGACACAGACCCTGCATGTGCTTTGGCGCTACCTTTGATACGAACGATAGACCGAGTGGTGAAATAAAGAGCTCGGCTACGGTGAGGAAGAAGTAGAGCACGAAGAGAACCCAAGGACCGGTCTTAAGAGCAGCTGCTTCAGCTGTTGGAAGCTCCTTGAACGCATCGGCTGAGGGGTAACCCTTGATGAATGAGAATACCATCAGGAAGATATAAGCAATGGCAGCGAGTCCCATACCGATGGCAATCTTTCTCGGGGTTGAGATCTCCTTGCCGCGACGAGAGAGCGCCGAGAAGATATACATCACCACGGGAGTGAGAATAATTACGTAGAAGGGGTTGAGAGCCTGCCATATTTCCGGTTGAACTGAATCAGTCTTCACGAAGTCACGGGCAAACAGCGAAAGAGAAGTACCGTTCTGGTGGAAAGAGAACCAGAAGAAGATTGCGATTCCGAGCACAGCGAAAAGTGCTGCCATACGCTGCTTGATTTCCGATGCCATAGCTTTCTTTTCTTCGTCGGAGACTTTGATTGCTTTGTCGTCGTTCTTGGCCTGAGCGGCGGGAGAAGGAAGGGTGCGTTTTGTGGCGATAAAGATACAGAGGGAGATGAGCATTGCAGCCACGGACGCAATGAATGAGTAGTGGATACCGGTATTAAATACTTCAAGATATTTTGAGCAGAATTCCTGAATATTACCTGAAGCATCGCCGCCAACCTGAGTGATGAGGGCATAAAGGTTGTTGAGATTCTGAGTATCCATATTGTCGGTAACGCTCAGATATTGATGGCAAAGAGCGGGCAGATCGGCATTGTAAGCGAAGCCGTTTTCACCAAGCCACCATGAGCGGAGCAGGGGCGCAACGAATGGAGCTACCACGCCGCCGATATTGATGAATACGTAGAAAATCTGGAATCCGGAGTCGCGCTGCGATGCATAGCGGGGATTATCGTAAAGTTGGCCTACGATAGCCTGGAGATTGCCTTTGAAGAGGCCGTTGCCGAAGGCTATCAGGAAGAGAGCTCCGCAGGTGAGAGAGAGCAGCCAGGTGGTATTTTCGGCTGTTGCGAAGATAGGAATTGAGAGGACTATATATCCGGCGGTCATGATGATGAGGCCTGAGATGATGGTCCCCTTGTAATTACGGGTGCGGTCAGCAATGACGCCGCCTACAAGGCTAAGGACGTAAATGCCGGCATAGAAGAAGGAATAAATAAGAGCACTTGTCTCCTCTTTCAGGCCGAATTTAGAGCAAAGGAATAGTACGAGTACGGCATTCATGATGTAGTAGCCGAAGCGCTCGCCCATGTTGCTCAATGCGGCAGGAATCAGTCCTTTCGGTTGATTTTTAAACATGTCGGTATTAGTTTATAAAGGTTAAAATTATATTCAGGAATTTTTTTGTGCTTTGCCGAGTGCATCGAATGCAACTGCATAATTACGAATCTGCCTGATCATAGCTACCAGACCGTTGGAGCGTGTGGGTGAAAGATTTTCCTTCAGGCCTATGCGGTCAATGAAGTAAAGGTCAGAATCGAGTATCTCGCGAGGCGTGTGGCCTGACAGCACGCGAAGCAGAAGAGCCACTATACCGCGTATGATCAGAGCATCGGAATCAGCACGTAGTTGCATTTTTCCGTCCTCGTCAATGTCGGCCACTATCCATACCCTGCTCTGGCAGCCTTCAATGAGATTATCGGGAGTCTTGTCGGCATCGGGAAGCGCAGGTAGTTGCTCTCCGAGATCAATGATATAGGCGTAGCGATCCATCCAGTCCGTCAGTCCGTCGAATTCCTCAATTATCTCGTCTTGTATTTCGTTAATAGTCATTATATTAGCCAATTACTCCACCCAATCATATTATATTACGCTTTGGTGGAAACTATTTGCACAGACAAAGTTAACAATTTTTATTTAAATCCCACACCCTTTCTTGAATTTCTTGTAAATCTATCGATAACCGTGCGATAGTTTTTGCTATAAAAATTGTTATAGTTATAAATTGAGTATGATTTATGAAAAAGATTGTAATAACCGGTGCTACGTCAGGCATCGGTTTGCGTGTAGCAGAGCTGCTTGCTGCGCGAGGTGTAAGGCTCGGTCTTGCCGGCCGCAATGCAAAGGTACTTGAAGAGCTGGAATGTAAATACCCTGATAATGTGGTTACTAAGAGGATTGACATAAATTCATCTCACTCTCCTGAGGCCTTGCATGATCTAATAGAGCGTATGGGAGGAATGGATATATTTCTGCACATCGCGGGAATTGGATATGACAATCCTGAGTTTACTCCGGAGCGCGAATGCGAAATAATCCGCACCGACACTGAAGGATTCGCACGCATGGTCAGCGCTGCTTACGCTTATTTCCTGCATCGTGGGATTAAGGGGCACATCGGTGCGGTCACTTCCGTGGCAGGGACCAATGGCATAGGGCGACTTGCGGCTTATTCTGCCTCCAAGAAGTTTGATCAGACCTATCTTGTAGCGCTTGAGCAGCTGTCGCACGAGCAAAAGGCCGGAATAACATTTACCGACATTCGCCCCGGATGGACACGCACCCCGCTGTTGAAGCCCGGCGAGAAATATCCGCTCCTCATGGAGCCTGACTATGTAGCCCGCAGAATCATCAAGGCAATGGCTCGACGCGAGCGTATAGCGGTGATCGATTGGCGTTGGGATGCACTCTGTGCCCTCTGGCGCCTCATTCCCAATGCTCTATGGGTCAGGTTAAACCCACCGGTTTGAGCTGATTCCATTCGACTCTGAGTCTATAAAGTCAAATTGCAGCTTCACTCAAAAAATTGAGTCAGAAGCTGCAATATGGTTATTAGTCAGATTATGCCCGGGTGCTGTGCTTATTCTCATCTGCACTGCCAAGCCACTGCTCACAGGGCTAATGTGGAAGTAGATTTAGCGCTTAGAGTGCGCGTGAGAGCATCTCCTCAAGTTCGGTGATGGTCTTCTCCCCGCTTTCACGCATCAATTCTTCCGACTGCTTAAACAGAATCCATGTGGGATAATGCTGAAGCTTATAGCGCCAGCGCATCGGCTCATTATAGGATGCATTTACACGAATGATATTAGCTCGGTCACCATATTTATCATTAAGTTCTCTCACGAGGTTTCTCACATCTACTGAATCATGATGAGCTGCATGTTCAAACACTACGAGTGAGGGTATTTCCTCACGGATTTTCTCTTCAAATGTCTTCATAGTAATCAAAATTAATTTAAAAATATAACACTTTTATTGGAGGGAAAGTTCTAATATCAAGATGACTTCGTGCCTCTCCCGGTGGCGGGGGCTGACGGGGAAATTTTCACAGACTTACAAAAATAACGGTGTGCCGATATAAGTCCGACACACCGTCTGTATAAGAATTTTCTGTAAACCGGATTAATAGACCACCTTGAAGGTATCTTTGCCAACAGTCACTACATATACGCCACGCTGAGGCAGGTTGTAGCTTTCGTTGATAGCACGACCGCTGAAGAGCACTGCTCCCGTGAGGCTTACTATCTTCACTTCCTGTTCGCGAGGATTGATTACAGTAACAACTCCATCGGTGAGTGATACGCTGCCTTCTGCAAGAGTCACGTTCTTGACCTCATTGGTCACGGTGCGAACGAATTCAAGGGGTGTATAGAGGCTCTCGCGGTCATCGTAATCCTGACCATATTTGTCAACCTGACGTCCGTAAGCGCTCACCTTATGATAGATATCGCCGGGAGTAGCATAAGCGGGCACTACTACATTAATCTCGTTAGCCACGGGAGCAACTTCTGTAATTGCGCCCCAGAAGCGCTCGAAGAGGAAGGGCTCTACAAGCTTTTCGCCGGCCTTATAGTTCTGAGTGACGCGAAGATTGTCAATATAGAGGTTGGTAAGTGTTGAAATACCGAAGATACCAAAGATTGAGCGGTCAGTGCCTTTAGTGAAATTAAAGGTAAAGTGCTGCCAATCCTCGGTCACTTCCTTTTCAGGGTATATTATTTCCACCTGGTCGTAATCGCCTTTTTCAGCATTCCAGTTGAAGAGAGCGGCGCAGGCCTGTGTTACCTTGAATACCGGATTGCCTTCGTTATCCCAGCCATCCCACATCTCACCGGCGAGATCGGCAGAAACGGTGAATTTACCGCCGTCTTTGCTCATATCCAATTCCGGAGAGAGAAGTGCAGAATTACCTTGACCATACATATACCAGTAAGAGTCAACAGCTACATAGTCGGTGTATGGAGCGCCGTGTTCGAGGCGCCAACCGCGCTGCTTCATCTCTTTGGGATAGAAGAGGTCATACGTATATCCTTCAGGTTCTTCCTTAGTCCAGTGGGTAAGTTGGCCGTCAGCATCGCGCACGTCGGTAAAATCTTCGTTGGTCACAACAAATTCGCCATCAGCTTCTGCGGTGCGGGTATTGTAAGCCCAGTAGTTGTAGACGTCAGCACCGGGAATTGCGCTCCATGAGGCCTTGTATCCGAAGTCGCCGTCAAGTACAGGCGCGTTCATCTTAGGCTGAGCGAGGTCATAGACTCTCATGTCAATACTTTCCACGGAGGTCTTGTCGCCCTTTACGGCCTTTACTGAGTAATAATAAACCACGCCGCTCTCAGCTCCGGTCACTTCATAGTGAGTATCGGTAACTTCGCGGTCGCGCACCACGTAAGCCATCGGAGTGCCTGTGTTCTCGTCTTTCTCATAGACTGAGAGGAGATACTTTTCTGCGCCTTCCACCGGCTCCCAGTTAGCTACAAACGACTCTCCCTTGTAGTCGCTGTGGGGCAGACAGGTAGGCATATTGATATATGGCTTGATTTCATATACCTTGATGTCGTCAATATATACTCCGCCGGGGCCCACGCCTACAAGATGATAGATAGAAGTCGGGCCGCCGCCGCGCAGAAGTACACGATATGTGGTCCACTCGTATGGAATGGCGGGGAGTATAAATGAATCATCGATATTATCCCAGCTCGGACCCATATTGTTGGTCTCGGCAGCCTCAACGAGCAGTGCGTTGTATTGTGCCTGACCCTCTCTTGATTTCGCCTTGAATTCAAATACTACGAGGCCGTTGTATTTGTCAGTCTTGACCGGAGGAGTGCAGACGTGAGCCTGGTCATACTGCTCCACGCACTCGAAGTAGAGAGAGCCGCCGGCCGAGTATGCACCGCCGGTGCCCCAGTGGGGTTCGTGGGTGTATTCAGGCTTGAAATTCCACCAGGGATAGGTAAAGTCCGGTGAATTGGGATCAATTGTCAGAACAGTTTTTTTGTCGGGCTTTTCGAGCGAGCCGGAGGTAAGTTTGGAGAAATCCTCCTCAATTACGAGCTCAAGTTCGCCGTATTGATCTACAAAGTTGATATCGTCGCCGTATGACCACATCGCTCTGGCCGGGGTTGCGGCAGTACGTTTCCCTTTGGCGCGAGCCGGAGCAGCTGAGTGGCGTGCTTGAAATCCATCGCGGGCATTCAGGTTTTCACGTACTGAGAATGTCTGTGCGCTGACTGCCGGGGCAATGAGGCCAAGGACAAGAGCGGGAAGTAAAATTTTTCCTTTCATTTGTTAGTAGTGATTCAAAAGTATTACAATAAATTTTAATGATCTTTTTAGTAGGGGATGGGAGCTATCAACTCCCATCTCCTTATTAAGGAATCTTATTCAGATTTTCTTATTTCACGCGAATCTTCACGCTTTGGGTCTTACCGTCGAGCTTGATTACGCTTACTACGTAGATACCGTTGCGGAGGTCGAGTGAGAACTCAGCGTTGCCGTTGACGGGCTGGTTGAGTACGAGACGACCGGCGATGTCAGCTACTGTCACGGCGCGGGCGTCGCGAACAGAGAGAATACCGCTTGCAGCGTCGAAGCCTACAGTGCCGTCAGCGAAGAGTGAAGTAACACCGGAGTCACTTACGGTAACTGTGATGGTGTCGGTTTCGTCGTTGGCGTCATTAGCGTCGCCTTCAGCCTCTACCTTACCGAAGATGTCAACAGTACCGAGCTCACCGAAGGTCACGCTCAGAGTGACGTCAGCAGTAGCACCGGCAGCAGGTATTTCGTTGCCGAGGATATCCTTGGATGCGAGGGTTGAGCCTTCAGCAGTCATGATGAGCACCTTGAGTGATTCAGGCATTAAGTCGCCTTCATTCTTCACGGTCACAACATATTCGTAGGCTTTGTCCTTATCAGCATTTTCAGGACCGCTTATCTGCTCGGCAGCAAAGTCAACCTTAGCTACGGCTTCGGCTACAGTCACCTCAATTGAAGTAGTGAGGTTGTTGGTCATATCCTGGTCACCGTCGCAGATGATGCGGGCAGCGAGGTTGTAAGTACCGGCTTCTGCGAAGTCTACGTATACATACTCAGTACCCTTGGTCATCGGTGCGTAAGGTTCGTCTACAGTCTTGGTAGCGATTACCTTCACATCAGAGAGGTTAGTCATATCAACGATTTCAATCTTGAATTCGTCAACTTCTACTGTACCTGCATTTTCAACATTTACAGTGAGGCGAGTATCTTCACCTGCATAAACCTCTTCAGGAGCTGCGAGGCTTACAGCCTTCATATCCTTCACACCGGGCAGCGGTTCGAGAGCGTAAGTAAGATCCAATACAGGCACATAGTTGGTGCTGAAGTAGCGTGAAGCACCGTATATGCTGAAGTCAGGATCTACAGCGTTGGTATTGAAAGTGTACTTGATGTAGCGTGCATCTTCAATATATTCGCTGGCAAAGAAGAGCATCGGAGAATTATTCTCACCGGTTGTAGCGAAGTTCACTACGAGAGTCTTACCGGGCTCGTACACGAAGTCGCTCTGGAGCTCAAATTCTACACTTTCCATGCCACCGTAGCAAGTGAGAGGACCGCGGTAAACCTCGGTAAACTCATCTTCGGCAACAAGGTCAGTTCCGGCATTACCTTCATATCCGGTAGTGCGGTCAACGCATGCCATTGAGATGCGTACCTCAGGCCAAGTGAAGTTGTAGTTGGCGTCAGCAGGACTCTGGAGATTCATCTTGATCTTCTGAATCTGAGCTGTGCGAGTGATGTCACCAAGCCATTCGGGGAGATACATTACCTGAGAAGCAGAGTTGTTGTTGTAGCCGTTGATAGCATAATAACTTCCGCCTTCTTCGCCTACACCTGAAGGAGTAGTGAGCTGAGTAGCGTTGGGCCAATGAGTATAGCTTACTACTACTTCGGCAGTCGGAGTGAGTGTAGTCTCTCCATCTTCTACAATCTGACCTGCAATGTTGAACTTGCCGGCAAGTGCGAAGTTGTAAGAGATTTCGACAGTAGCGGTTGCGCCGGCTTCGATAGTCGGAACTTCAGAAGCTGAAGCAAGTACGCGTATATTGTCACCGTCTACGTTTACAAGATTTACAGCATAGTCGCTCATTGCGGTAGTACCGTTGTTCTTCACTGTCACGGTGAACTTACCGGTCTCGCCTACTACGGCAGTAGCAGGACCGCTGATAGATTCACCTGTGAGGAATGTAGCATTCTTCACATTAACCTTGAGGTAATCGGTTTCGTTGTTGCCGGGACGAGATTCCTCGATACCCTCGGGAGCGATCACACGACCCATGATGTTGTATTCACCGGTAGCGGCAAATCTTACATCGAGCTTATATTCTCCGATTTCACCTGCTGCAAGAGGTTCGTCTACAGTAAGTTCCTGCATTACGATCGGAGCATAGCCTTGGATTACGTTGCAAACTTCTACCTTGAAGCCTTCAACTGCTACGTTGCTGAGGTTCTTGACAGCTACAGTGTAAGTGTAAGTTTCATCAACTACGGGCTTGGTCTCACCGGTAATAGTCTCAGCCTGGAGATCATATACGGGGAGCGGAGCCTCGTGGCCATACTTCACTGTCATAGCAAGGTTACCGTTAGCAAACATGTCGCAAGTGATGTCCTCAGTTGCACCAGACATGGATGATCCAAAGGCAAATGACTTTTCACCTGTCGGGATAAACTGGAATCCGGTAGACATATACTGATAAGCATCACCGCCGGTCTTAACTGCATAGATCACGAGGTTCTTTGAAGTATCATACTTGAAGAAGTTATCAAGAACGATATTCAAGTTGCCCGGACCCTTAGCAAGATCGATAGTACCATCGAATACGAGCTTCATATCAGCAGGATCAAGAGCACCACCATCTCCATAATTGGTGTAATCAACCTGAGCCATGTACATCTTAATATCACCGCTCAACTCAAGTTCATTTTCATTATTGTAAGGATAAGTGAGTTCAGTGATGTAAGCATAGTCGTATGCATCAAGACCCATCTGTGCAGCTGAGTAGATTGACTGCTGTGCAAATCCGGGATAGAAGAATGTAGTGATACCCATACGTGTAGCGTAAGAGATGGGGAAATCACCGGGTGCTGTAGTAGTCACGTCGTCAGAAGTGATTACGCGTTCGTCGTAAGCGAGATCATCGGGAAGAACATCGTCACCGGGATCTTCGCTACCCTGACCTTCAGTATAGGTCATTGTCACTACGGGGAGACACTTCAAGGCAGTGTTGCCGGTACCGGTAAATGCATCATTGTTATCCTTAGAATTAGACTGCTTAGCGTCTACTCCAAAGAACTGGAAGGTAAGACCCCATTCAAATGTGTAAGGATTGCCTTCCTGAACAAACATGATAGCAAGGTTCTTGCCGGTCTCGTAGTTAAACGGAGTCTGAAGCTCTATGTCGAGATTCTGATTTCCACCTTCTACGAGGTCAACAGTTCCGTCGTATACCAGAGTCATTGCTGATTCAGGTACCCAGTCGTAAGAACCGATAGTCTCATAATCGGTATTGCCCATGTAGATCTTCACGGGTACGCCGGAGAATGCCTTATTCACCTCATTGTAAATATAGGTCAACTTGGAAATCTTGGCAGCTGCCATATCGGTGATACCAATCTGGTCGGCACGATATACTGACTGGAATGCGTAAGGATTATAGTAAGTAGAGATGGGCTGACAGTAGAACTGCTGTGATCCGAACTCATCTACAGGATATTGGATGAGATCACCGGACACGGTCACAGTCTTTTCATCACCTACTACAGGAGGATTGGGGGTCTCACCTTCCTTACCGATGAATGAAATCTCCATTACGGGAAGGGTGTACATTCTTGATGTGAATGTATCAGAGAATGCTGAGGTATTCTGGAACCAGTATCCTACCTGAGTATCATCAGTAGCAAACTGAGGATAGGAAAGACCGCTTACTCTTACGGTATTGTCCTTAATTGCACAGATAGCAAGATTCTTGGTAGGATCATACTGGAATGCCTCTATGAGTCCGAGTGAGATCTTATTGTCACCGGGTTCAATAGATACTGTTCCGTCATACACAAGAGTCATGTCATCAGTATCAATTACATCTGAATTATTCTTAAATACATCTTTGTCAACATTGGCCATGTATACCTTGATGCCAAGGTCGTTCTGAGCTGCTGTACCGCTGAATGAGTAGGGGAATGCAACCTCAGTCACGGAAACCATTGTCTCACCGTCAACAGGAGCTATAGCAAGTTGAGCTGCAGTATAGATGCCCTGCCATGCATAGTAATTGGGACGAAGTGACATAATGCCTGCGTCAGTCATGACAACACCACCTTCACTTTCGGGGTTCTCAACGATTTCACCGGTGATTACCTTAGTAGTGGTATCATCACCTACTACAGGACCTTCGCCTTCACCAAGGTAAGTTACAGTAACTACGGGAAGAGTGCCAAGCACGCTGCCACCGCCAAGTTCAAAGGTGCTCTTATTAGGATTAGAGCGTACGATCTGACGATTTGCACCGGCATCGAAGTTCTTATATTCTATCAATCCCTTTCCTGCTGCAGTTTCATCATTCTTGTCAAAGCGGATATAGAGATTCATAGAGGGATCATAATCGAATCCGTCGCCGTCAAGTACAAATTCAAGAGTACCATTGCCATTGCTGTCAGGAGTGATATTGACAGTGCCGTCGAATACCAGCTGCATTGCCTGATAGTTGTCTACACTTTCAGTTGCTGCAAATGAACTCTTAGTAGTATTCATCATACGAACCTGTACAGGGATATTGGTGATATCATCGCCTTCGTAGTAGTAGTTGTAAGAAAGCTTCTTGATATTGACAGTGCTCTGTCCGGGAAGAGCTTCAAGACCGAGCATATCGCTTGTATACAGACAGTAGTCAGCAAAGTGAATGTCTTTTACGCCTAAAGGACCGGCTGCTTCACTTGTGAATGCACCACCCCAGATAGGATCTTGCGGTACAGCGATCTTGCCTGTGATAGTCTTGCTAACTTCAGTCACTACAACGGGCTTATCAGCCTTCTTGGCAACTCTAACCTCTACAGAGATCATGTTGTTGCTATCAAATACGTCACCCTTATAGAGATAAACCTGAGCGTTCTGGTCTTCACCGGTTGCGAAAGTATAAGTATTCGACTTCTTGAAGCCCATCTGCTCTAATACCTCGATAGGATACCATTCTGCTTCGAGAGCACGTGCTGCGAGGCGCTTGAGAGGATCGACATCGCCCTGTGCCATATCATAGTCTGACATGCCGATGAAGCCGTCCCATCCTTCAGGTACATCAAGAGTAACGGTCACGAGCTCATCCTTAGTCTCACCGTTCACCTTGATGGTGTAAGTATCCATCTCGATGAGCTGATTTACATCAAGACCTTCGGGAGTAGTAGTTACAGCGAATGTCTCGGGGAATTCAGGTGCGGGAACAGAGCTTTCTACGTTTGTACGAACCACGATGAAGGGCTCATCACAGATTTCATCACCCTTGTTGAGGAAGTACCAACCTGTACCCTCGCCGGTAACGAATGCTACACTGTTGCTCTTAACTGCGCCTGTGCACCATTCGAGCAGACCTTCAACAGACGACATTGAAGGAGCCTGACGACGATAACCGAAGGCATCGTTGTAATTCACTGAATAGTAACCGTCCCATCCCTCGGGAGTGGCGAGAGTAACTGTGAATGTGCTTTCAGCGATAGTACCGGCAACATTGATTACGTAGCAGCCTGCATCATCGCCTTCTTCTACCATACCCTGAGAAACAACTTCGAGACCTTCAACGTCGAATGTTACATTGAATGATTCGGGGAATGTGATTTCAGGTTCGGGAGGAGTAGTGGTCTCCTTGCCGCAAGTGATTTCTACTACAGGAAGACCGGCGATATATTTGTTACCACCTGTTCCTATTTCAAATGCATTAGAATCGGAGTAACTTGAATATCTTATAATCTGATAGAATGCGCTCTGGCTTCCGACTTTAAAGTTTTCAAATTCGATAATTCCCTTATCGGCAATATCACTTTGCTTATAGAAGCGGATGTAGAGATTCTGGTTTGGATCATACTTGAATGATTGATCAAGAGCGATTTCAAGTTTTCCACTTCCGTTATTGACACTTACAGTACCATCGAATACCTTAGTCATCTGCTCATATCTATTTGCAGGATCAGTGCCGGGAATTGTTGCGGCTGTAGTATTCTGCATGTAGATCTGTAGAGGAATATTGGCTACTTCAGTACCGCTGTATGTATAGTTGTAAGTGAGCTTGTTGATATTTACAAATTCTTCACCTTCAGCCGGCTGAAGTCCGAGCATTTCCTTAGTATAGAGACAGAAGTCTGAATATACAGGAACCTGAACATCCACGGGACCACAAGCAGTGGCTGTGTATGCCATAGTGCCATTATATGACCAAATAGAATTGGGTGAGAGAAGTTCACCGGTTACGAGCTTGGTAATTTCGTCATCGCCGGGTTCATCCGGACCGGGTTCGTCACCACCGCCTTCAGTCACTACATACTCTATATCAAGAGCTGCAATCTTTCTGATAGCGCTGCTATTTGTCCATCCGGTATTTGCTGTAGTATAGTCAAAGCTTGCATTGGAATTTGACTGATAAAGCACCTTCGGCTCGAAATTGACTCCATCCTTAAAGGTCATACCCTTATCTCCTGCTGTATTGTCATTTGCAATAACGAATACTACAAGATTCTGACCCTTCTTCATGTGGATGGGTGTAGAAAGTTCAAAATCAAATGTTGAACCTGCACTATAATTATATGGGGTTATTGATTTGTTATCACTATATACAAGTGTAAGGTCATCAATTGAAATAGGCGCATTGTCTGCAAAATCTACACGATCTGTAGGACCGGCATAAATCTTGAATGCAGGATTACCATTGTCCCAGTAACCATTATAGGCTACTCCATAAGTCAGCTTGGTAATATCATAGTAATCAGCACCGTCAGTTGCTGCTTCAAGCAATGATGCATCATAGATTGTCTGTGATGCTGATGAGTTCTCGTAAAGGTTGACAGGTGATTCCTTACCGTTCTGAGATCCGGCCTGTGCAAGTACTGTAGCCTTAATCGGATCGTTGGTTACAGGATCATCAGCCTTCTTGGTAACTCTTACCTCTACGGAGATCATATTGTTGGCATCAAATACGTCTCCCTTGTATAGCCAAACACTTGCATTCTGATCTTCGCCTGTTGCGAAAGTGTAAGTATTGGTCTTCTTGAAGCCCTGATTTAATGCATCCTCAATAGGATACCATTCTGCTTCAAGAGCACGTGCAGCGAGACGCTTGAGAGGATCGATATTGCCCTGTGCCATATCATAGTCTGACATACCGATGAAGCCGTCCCAACCCTCGGGAACGTCAAGAGTAACGGTCACAGTCTCTTCAGTAGTCTCACCATTGACTGTGATAGTGTAAACCTCCTGATCGATAGCCTGACTTACGTCAAGACCCTCGGGAGTAGTTGTTACGCCGAATGTCTCGGGGAATTCAGGCGCGGGAACTGAGGTTTCTACATTTGTACGAACCACTACGAAGGGATCCTCACAGATTTCATCACCCTTGTTGAGGAAGTACCAACCTGCACCTTCACCTGCGGTAAATGTTACGCTGTTGCTATTAGCTGCTCCTGTACACCATGAGAGAAGACCTTCAACAGACGACATTGAGGGAGCCTGACGACGATAGCCGAAGGCATCGTTATAATTTACTGAATAGTAACCGTCCCAACCTTCGGGAGTAGCGAGAGTTACATTGAATGTGCTTTCAGCGATAGTACCGGCTACGTTGATCACATAGCAACCGGCATCTTCACCGTCTTCTGCCATACCCTGTGAAACAACTTCGAGACCGTCAACATTGAATGTAACGTCGAATGACTCGGGGAATGTGAGTTCAGGAGTAGGATCTTCGCCACCACCTTCAGTCACTACATATTCTATATCAAGAGCTGCAATCTTTCTGATAGTGCTGCTATTTGTCCATCCGGTAGTTGCTGTGGTAAAATCAAAGTTAGCATCGCTACTTGACTGATAAAGTACCTTCGGCTCAAAATTGACTCCATCCTTAAAGGTCATACCTTTATCACTTGCTACATTTCCATTAGCAATCATGAATACTGCAAGATTCTGACCTTTCTGCATCTTAATAGGGGTAGAAAGGGCAAATTCGAGCTGCTGATTGGCAGCCGGATTACTCATGCCTATTGTCTTAGTAGCGTCATATACAAGGGTCAGATCGTCTATTGAAATAGGTGCATTATCCTCAAAATCTACACGATCTGTAGGACCGGCATAAATCTTGAATGAAGGATTGACATTAGACCAATAACCGCTGTAAGCTACTGTATAGTACAGCTTATTGATTTCATAGTTATCAGCACCGTCAGTTGCTGCTTCAAGCAATGATGCATCATAGATTGTCTGTGATGCTGATGCGTTGTCGTAAAGGTTTACGGGTGATTCCTTGCCGTTCTGGGTTCCTTGCTGTGCAAGAACTGTAGCCTTGATCGGATCGTTGGTTACAGGATCATCACCACCTGTTACTTCCACTTCCTCAAACTCTATATTCAGAGCCGGAACTACATATCTTGAGTTCTGCTGAGAAACACTCCAACTGGCGGTAGAAGGATTAGATTGATCAAATGGATATGCGCGAAGTGCCTGATTGGCCTCAGTTGCAGCATAATAACCATATCCTTCAAGTTCGTCAATATTTGAAAAACATAGAGTAAGAATTACACCTTGTCCTTTTTTAAGTTGAATAGGTGTATCAAGGGTAAACGACATGTCTCCACTAACGTAAAAGTTGTTACGTTCGAAGACCTTTGTCTGATTGGTAATTGAGACTGCTTCAGCTTTTGGCAATGCAGTCTTCGTTGTCGGCGATGCATAAATTGTAATATCGGCAGAACCTTCCCAATCGCATGAGAAGGGGAATACCAGCTTGGTAATCTGATATCCGTCTACCCCACCGGTAGCAGCTTGAAGTTGCTCAGCTGTGTAAAGCATTTGGGTGGCAGGATCATCTGCTCCCAAATTTACCGGGAATCTATCCCATGTGGACGTTCCCGAGCTTGCTACCACAGCCTCTTGAGGCTCACCCGGAGCCTTGGCCTTACCCGCAAGAGCGAAGTATCCCGCCGAGAGACACAACGCTACGAGCGCAGCCAGAGATAATAGCTTTTTACTCATAAAGATATAGTATAATTAGTTAATAAAGGGTTAGTTTCGTCTTTATACGCGGAAATCTCCGGTTCGCTTTTTGCTCACGCACCGGAGTTTCCGTCAATGGTTAGTGTTTATTTCTTTATCACTGTCTTCAATGAAGCGTTACCCTTGGCGGTAGTAACTTTAATAATGTAAATACCGTCTTCACACTTCACTGATGCCTGACGAGCTGCAGGCTTGAGAGTCTTGATGAGCGCTCCGCTCATATTGTAGACTTCTACCTTGCTCATATCTTCTGAAGATGCGAGCATTCCGGTTGCTACATCGTAAGTGAGTGAGGCTGCCGAGGATATTACTATCTCCTTGACTCCTGCCGGATCCTGAGTTGAGATGTGGAGCACGGCTGCATTGGGGAGATTAGTCACCGAGGGCGATGAAATACTGATCGGTGAATTCTCCTGAGCGCGGAGTGTAAAGAACTTAGTGTCGTTGCCCCAGTTGTCATTGAAGTTGCGGAAGCGTACGAGGAAGCCTCTCTCTGATGTATCTTCCTTACTCATTGTGATCACAAGGCTCTTTGTAGGATCGAATGAGAAGAGATGCTCTTCATCAAGATCGAATACGAGATAGTGATGACCCTTAACAAAGTCTACACGACCCTGGTATACGGGTGTGCCTGTAGGAGCTACCCATGCAGTCTTGTTGTTAGGAGTCTTATTGTCAGATTGGTTGAGCCATAGACTTACTGAAGTGCTGTTGATGTCCTTGTCGCTGTCATACTCAAATGCGATACGGCTGATCACCATATTATCGCCTGAGTTGGCAAGACCCATCACAGCGGGAGTATAGTAAGACTGAGTAACAGTGTAGGGGAAATAGTGGCTCAGAGGCACTGTAGCATTATCAACAATCTGGCCTTCTGAAATAGTATTGGTCAAAGCGGTGTAGCCGTCAACGTTTACTGTCACAGGCTCTGAGATGTCGTTTGAAGCATCTTCATCCTTATCGCTTGATACCATTGCCACGAGATCAACCTCACCATAGCGGTCGGGCTTACCGTAAAGTTCTATGCGGGCAGACTTGTGAGAAGCAATCTCGGGACCGTTGGCCTCCGCAAATACCACAGGATGTCCGTTGACGTCAATAGCACCTACCTGGGCCTTATAGCCGCTCATGGTGTTCTTGCCATTGTTGTAGAGATTTACAAAGAATCTATTGTCGAATTCATTGGAGACGTTGAGGAAGGTTTCCAGAGAAGTAGCCATAAGGTCATTATCCTCAACCTCTGTGATCTCAAAGCCGGTAATATCGACCCAGCAATCTTTCTCCTCGTCGGTACAGGTCATACGCAATGCCACGTAGTAGGGGCCGTCAACAGGGCTGGTGAAGTATTCATCAACCACTGCGATACCTTCACGACCTTCAATGCGGAAGTCTTCGTGCTTGGCGAGTTCGTCGGTAAGAGTGCTCTTGGCAGGCTCTGTGCCTCCGAGCAAAGCTACGTCTATGAGATAGACACGGTCATAGCTGCCGTAGCCACCCATCTGGAATGTATATTTAGCACGGTAAGTCTTACCCTTCTTAAGCTTAAACGGAGGTGATGCAAGTGCATCATCGTTGCCATAGTCGCTCATGGAGAAGTGCATGGCGGGCTTGAGGGTAGAAAGGTTGATACCGTATTCGAATGTCTGATAGTCTTGGTTGTAGTCAATAGGAGTAAAGCGAGTAGCATCTACTTCAGTAGCAAAGTCAGTGCTGTAGGGCACGATAATTTCCTGACCGGCGAGCACTCTGTTTGAAACAGTGACAGTACCGTCACCTTCAGCATTTACGGCAACTACCTGATATGAGTAAGCCTTAGCTTCGGGGATATCGATGTCGTTCCAACGGAGTTCCTTGGTAGTACCAAGCTCTACGTTATCAGGAAGGCGAGTGATGCGGTAAGAGAGATCGCTGTCGTCATACCAACCGTCGGAATCACCTCTCACGGGTCTTTCCCAGGTGACAACTACACTCTTGCCATTGGGAGTGGTTGCTTCAAGTTTCTGCACGGGACCGGGAACGTCGCGACCGGAGAATGCTGAGATAGAATCCATCACGCCTTTTTCTCCCTTCACGGCACAGGGTACTACATAGTACTTATGCACACCGCGAGGAGCAGTCTCATCAGTCCATGACATAGCCTCACCTACCTTGCCAACTGCATTGACGGTAGCTACAGGCTCGCCCTTGAACTCATCACGATAGATAGCCACTTCTTCCATATCGGAGAGTTTCTTGCGATTGCACTGAATGGTGGGGTTGGTCCAGCTGAGTACAACCTGCTGAGAATCGTTGTGAGTATAAGTAAGGTCGGCTACACGCGCCGGAGCTGTGCGGGCATCGGCAGTGATAGTGAAGGGAACATGAAGACCTACGCCTGTCTCATTATATCCGAGGCGACCGTAATTGACTGTAGAGCCGTCATCAGGATTGATCTTCACTACATACTGTTCGCCGGCACCGTTGGTAGCGAGCCACCAGAGTTCGCCTGTCTCATAGTCAAAATCAAGACCGTGCTGATAGTTGGGGATGAAAGCCTTTCCGTCTACCTTCAATTCGCGTGAGAACTCAACATTCCATTTTGAGTCGAAACGCTCAAGAAGTGCGCCGGTCACTTCGCCATCCTCATCGTAGTCCCAACGGATGGCGTAGGGGCGACCGTCATAGTCGAATGCCATAGCAAAATAATAGTCTTTCAGAGAAGCTACCTTCTTGGTGAAAGCACCGTCGGCACGATCAATTTCACCAACCATTGAAGATACGGAGCCATTCTCATTCTGAGCAAGACCATAGAGCTTCTTTGTATTATAGTCGAATGCGAGATCGTAGACGTATTCCCATGTTTTGTAGATTTCCGGCTTGTAGAGGTCTTCTACCATCTCAAAATCGCCGGTTTCGGTATCTACTTTAAGCCAGCCACTTACGTAGATTATCGGGCCGAAAGTATAATAGTTTACACGATATGCATAATAACCGGTATCAGTCATTGCGCCTGACCAAATCATATACAGCATAGGATAGTATTCCTCATCGGGATCACCTTTTATATAGAATCCACCGACTTTTTCAAGCTGCTGAATTTTGTTGGAATATCCTTTAAACCAGTGAGCCGGTTTATCCAAATCATACTGCATGGCGCCGAATAGACGCTTGCCAAGTGGTTTCTCGGTATTAAGAGGAGCACGATTAGGAAGCTGCATAGCCTCTGAAGGTGCTGCGCTTACCGGAGGAAGCGGTGCCGGGAACTCTTTGACCGAATGAGCTGACAGCCCGAGACCGGTCATTCCGAGTACCGCGACAAGCAATGGTTTTAAAAATCTTTTCATATATCTAGTGTTAGTTAAGAATTAATTCTTGCTTTTTATCTTACCACGATCTTGGAAGTAGTGTTGCCCTGACGTACAATATAGATGCCGGGGGCGAGGTTGCTGCCTGATACTTCCACACCCTGCAGGTTGAAGTAACGCGGCATGGCATCGCTTGCATCAGTTTCCGGCAGAGTTACCCCGGTAGTAGGTACAAGCTGACCGTCTTTGAGCACAAGTTTCCAATTGCCGTTATGATTTGCCCAATAGGGAGTAGGCACAGCTGCGGGGAACACTACAAGGAGTGCATTTTCCGGGAAAGAGATCACATTGTCTTTGTGAGTACCGAATATTGGTCCGTCCGGATAATCTCCGGTAGTCTCTTTTTCACGAATCTCTTCTTTTGTAAGACCCTGATCATAGTAACGACCTACGCGCGACCAAACTATATGCTTGCCATAGCCGAAATCAATACCGATGCAGGTTCGCTTCATCCATACAGCTTCGGGATCATCAATGTCAAGCTCAATATAATAGTGGCGTGTATAATCATAATTAGTAGAGGTTGCTTCCGGATAACCTGCGCAGTAGGGGTCAACAAGACGAACCTGAGCGGGGTCTTTCACATTCTGCTCTACGAGTACGTCATATTCATGGGCAGGAATTGTGAAGCCATACGCATTAAGGTCATTTGAGGAGAGGATTGCTTCTGTATAACGCGCATATCCACATTTTCTCCATTCTGACTGGTCGTAGTTGAGTTCACGGGTAAGATAAGAGGAAAAGTACGGTTTTGCCACACCATCGACTACGGGGACAGCATAAAGAGTATATACGCCGTCGCCAACGAATGGCACTTCCACATCACCGAATTCAGTCACCACAGTTGATTCTATTGTCCCGTCAGCAATTTTTTCAGGAGTTTCAGCATCGTAATCGCCGGGCAAGAGAGCTATCTTAAGCGAGGTAACATCGTCTTGGGGAGTGATTTCATAGACCAATACATTTTTTTCTTCGTCGTAAACTGCAAGACGAATATTTACGTCAAGGTCAAGAGCTGTGGGTAATTTCACACGGAATTGATCAGTAGGATTTCTGGCCCAAATAAAGTCATCACCCGGATTATCGATAAAATCGGCTGATGAGAGCACAGAGCTCGGAGGGAATGATATCACATTATCAACGAGTTTTCCTACCATATTCTGAATATCCGCAAGTTCCCAGTCGCCATATCGATTATTGTAATAGTCATCCGCCACACTCCAAATCATATGCTGCTGATGCCTGCCTTCGGTATGACCAATCACATAACCGGTGCGGGAGCACTCTATGTATACGTGTTCCGGATCGGAAGCATCAATCACAACATACCAATCGCCGTCAAGCAGATAAGTACCGTACAAATAATCACGGTTGAATTGGGAGTAAGGATTCACAATTCTATATCGACCGGGAGTTTGCTCACTCTCCTGAAGCGTCACCGGAAATTCCGGAACGCTCTGAAATATATAGTTCGCAAAAAGTGTATCGTCGCGCCACAACCCCTCGCCTATATCTTTCCATGTCTCCTCGGCACGTGTCTGAGGAGCGGAAACTGCTGTAGTTGTAGTTTTGTAAGTATTCACCTGCTTGAGATCAACATCTTCAGCGTTTGCTCCGAAAGACGTCAGGACAAGTGCAGCTGTGACAGGAAGAAATTTATATATGTTATTCATCTATTTCTATGTTTATATTTTTATACTTTAGGTTCCGGAGAGAAATTACACATTCTTACGAAATTACGTATTATATATATTTATTTACGTATTATATATATTTATTAAGGTGTAATTTCCACCTCCGTCATCCGGCAGTTATTTTATTTAACCATGATTTTTCTAACTATGGACTTACCCGCTACATTTACTTTGACGAGATAAAGCCCGGCTGATGAGGTAATCACATCACTCTCGGCAACTACAGCACGGAGCGAGCCGTCTGTACCGTAGATTTCGGCAGAGTCAAACTCTCCGAATATGCTGATTGAGCCTACTCCTCCTGCTACAACCACGTCACAATCCACTGCATCCACTCCATAGCCTGTGTTTTTAGGATCGTTGGGATTCAACTGGGCGGCCTCAATGCGAGTGCGACCTGCATTCACTATTTTCCCCGTTGAGCGGTCAATGAGTAGTGCAATAATCCATGTATTGGGATGATCAGCATAAAGCTTAGTTATTTTGGAGTTTTCCACATCCATCACTGCATCGTAAGGATCTATCTTGAGCTTCAAATCAAATTCATAATCTTCACCCTTGACAATAGGACGCGGAATAGAATTATCTATACCTCCAAACCCTATAATCTCCCGTGCTACATCATTATAAATCGTTGAAACAGAGTTGCCTTTGTCGCTCCAGCCTTCAAGAGAGCCGTACTTGCCGCCTGCATAATTGTTGGCCTGATTGAAAGGACCCATATTATCTTGCGTGCGTACAATAGCAAGTGCGTAAGAATGAACTGAATAGCTCTGGGCAAAACGCGTAGTAATCGACACATCAATAGCATCTTTGGCTTCATCACTATAGACGGCCTTCACATCTACACCACCAAATGCTATTCCTCGCTGCGCAAGATATTCCTGCTCAAGTGTAAGACTATTGGGGTCAAATACGTTGTCGCGGTTGACTGTAGCACTCGGCGCAGAACCAACAACCCAATTAAGATAAGAAGAACAGCTCATTGGATCATTGGGGTAATTATAATTATGAACGCCAATCACAATCACGTCGTCAGGGTGATTCTTCTTCAAATCCTCAAGGCCTACGATACCACGCGGACACCAACCGCAATCAACACCGGTCATTTCTTCTACCACATTGATGCGAGTGAAGACATTATCGGAACATACCAAAGGCACTTCACACGTCATATCCGATATGATATTTTCCTTGCCGTTGAGCTTCAGTATTCGTGTAGTCACCGGGACTTCAAGCGACTCATAATCGCATACACCGGTAAGCTTGATTTCACCAAATTCACCTACAGGAATAGGAGAATCCAGTGTCACATCCCGCACGATCGGTTCAGCATCGCCAAAGGTAGTCTCAATAGTAAGTGATTCTATCGGAAGAGTTGAGAAATTTCTCACATTGAGAGAATACTCAAATTCCTCATCTACTCGAGTTACATTGGGCAATAAAAGAGTGGCCGGGAAAGCTAACTCAACATCTTTCTCGGTACTGAAATAAGCATTGATACACAAATTTCCGAACTGAGGATAATAATTGGGAGCAGCCTTATCAGAGCCATCATACCAATAGGCAAAATTATTAAAGAGAGGATTGGCGGCATTCACTTCACCGTCGAATCCCACAGGAGCATACTGCGAAGTGGTGGCCAAATATTTCCAACCTACGTAAAATCTGCGCCCGTCTATTTCAAAGGGCTTTTCCAAATCCACTTTATTGTACTTGGAAACCTTGGCTCGTACCTCCTCCTCGTATACAGGATCTTCGGCGAGATCGTATGTAACAAATACCGTAACCTGCTTGTTAAGTCCTGAATAAAATCCAAACTCAATAGCAGAAAGAGTAGCACCCTTATACGCTTGAGCTACGGCTTCCGGTATCTCTATAGCGGCCTCATACCAAACTCCGCTTTCATACGTCCCTACACCGTCAATATTTTTGGTACAAAGTCCGTAAGAAGCCTCTTTGGGAGCCGCATAGCCCGCAGAAACCGCAAACAAAATTGAAAATAACAGTAAAATTTTCTTCATAAATTAGATAGCGTTAGTTCAAAAAGCAATATTATCGGCAAAGTAAATAAAAAAAACGCTTGATTCCAAAAGTTTTCATCATTTTTTAGAGAAAAATAATATTTGATGCTAAATTTTCTTTATCTTTGTGCCGCGTATCGGTGATTCATTCATTAGAACGCTTAATTTCTGATATTATTATTCACACTTATTTATAATCTACACAATGAGAAAAAGTTACCTTACGGCAGCGGCAGTCATCACCGCGTCATTGTGGTGCTCCGGATACGCTTCGGCCCAGACCACAATGAAGGTGGAAACTTCATCCGGCGATCAGCCCGAGAAAACTCTGACCACTGCCTCCAAGCTCGTATTCGGCAACGGACTCTCCACAATTGATCTTCTCAACGACGGGAAGAGAGAGGAGAGCTATCCGCTGGCCGATATCGTAAAAATCAAATTCTCCTACAATCCAATGGGAGTAGAAACCGTAGTTGCAGACGGGCTTTTACGTCTTCGCGAAAATCCTGTGACATCAGCAATATCTCTGGCTGGCGAAATTCCTGACGAAGCTCGTGTCGAAGTCTTCTCAATAGCCGGAGCACGCGAGATTTTCATACCCAATTGGAAGGGTGAGGATATTGACGCATCTGCATTGCCTTCAGGACTCCACATCCTAAAAATCAATTCTCAAACTATTAAATTCATTAAATTATGAAAAAATCAATACTCTCTATATTTCTTGCTGCCGCTTCTATATTCAGCGCCTCGGCGCAGAACGACGGAGCTCCAAACCGCATGCTTGTGATTGACCAAAGCGGCTCCTACAAAGCATTCCACGTTGACAACGTTGACAACATCTCATTTGCTACAGTTTCCGGACCGGTAGCCGCTGAAATTCAGCTTCATAAATTCTCAACCACCTCTCTTGACCTCACTGTCGAGCGCACTCCCAACTGCGAAGGATTTCTTATCAACGTGATTCCGGGAGTACTCGCTCGCCAACTCAACCCGGCGATAGCAGGCAGCTACCTCGAGACTCTCAACTCTCCAATGTATTTTGAAGATTTTGAAAACGGCAATCTCTCAGGCCTCCAACTCAATGATGCCACCGAATATGCCGTTGTCACAGTCGGTATTGACAAGTACAACACTTACTGTGACCTTGAAACAGTCTTTTTCACTACCGACTCAAAACCCCTCGTAGGAAATCCGGAAGTAACTTGCAAAATCACTAATGTGGATCTTTATACGATCACCGCTGAATTCGATGCTAACAAAGACGTAAAAGGATATTCCTGCGTAATGGGCGAAAAAGGAACTATGGAAGCTCAGTTCGAACAGTTTGCCGGAATGTTCGGATTCGCCAATATGGGCGAGATGATCAAGGCCTGGGGCGTAGAAAACGGCGGCAATGACACTTCAACTCATACATGGAAGGATCTTAACCCCAATACAGAGTATGAAATCTACATCCAGGCATGGGATAAAAACGGCACTTTTGCTCCCATGAAGATCGTAGAAACAGCAACTCTCTCCAAGGGTGGAGAAGGAGAATCATACATAACGATAACTCCCGGTGAATACAAGCTGGCTGACTGGAACGGCGAAATGCTGCCTTCACAATTCTTCACTTTCACGCCCAACGATCAGACTTCAGCCTATCGTTTCGGAGTATACTTTGCAGAACAATACGATCAAGATGCACAGGCCATCAAAGATGACCTTTGCAAGGATCCCGATATGCCAATGGCCTACTACTTCTTCTATGAGCCTCTGACCGCTGACTACCAGATCAACCCCTCAACCGACATCGTAGTGATCGCTGCCGGCAAGAACGTAAACAATATATGGGGATCGGTCAACGAGCTCAGATACACAACTCCGGCCAAGGCTGCCGCTATCGCAAAGTCAACCGGTATCATACCCCGTATCTTCCCTGTAAAAGCCGAAAACAACAAAGGAATGATTCCTGCAATCGGCTCAATGCACCCCGCTCTTCATCTCGATAAATGATATTGAGTGACTGTAAAATACAATCATAATCTAACGCTATTCTTTAACTTTTTATCAATAATTCAGCAAAAGCCTGAAAAGGCTAAATAAAAAGTTAAATATAAAGCATATAAATAATTAACAATCAGAGGCTACGTTTCACAGCGCAGCCTCTGATTTGCATAAAAGATTGTAATTTACTTTTTTATCAAAAGAACTTTTTACTCCTACCCTTGCGCAGCTCTCTTCGTTTTTCTACACTGAACTCCAATTCATCATTTAATTCAATGGCGTTATCCATCATTGACTTGCCAAGTTTATTATAAACCATGTGGACTTCCTGCGCATTGGCACCAACACTGAATGCGTTTTCCTGATCTACATGAAGTCTCTGTGACTCCTCGCTCACGTCAATACCGGCACCAATGAAGTTGATAATCCAACCAAGCTCTTTAAGGCGATCAATAATCTTGGCAACGGCAGCAGCGCTGTAGCGGGAAGATGAATTCTCATAGCCATCGGTGATAATTGTTACGACTCCCTGGGCATCATCATGAGTTGAAGCCACTGCCTCAAGGTCAATGAGAGTAGAGCCTATAGCATCGTAAAGAGGAGTATTTCCCCAGGGTTCGTAATCTCTCTCTGTTATTTTCTTTACCTCTTCAGCTTTAGCATTTTTCACAAGATAGCGCGAAGGCACATTTGTACCTCCCTGAAAGGCATAGATAGAGACAAAATTACGTTGAGAATCTTTAAATTTCTCCTGTTGCTCACAAGCTGTGCGTATAGTCCTGTTGCAACCGTCAATTGTGACTTGGCGCAAATGACTCATCGAGCCGGATTCATCAAGGATGATGAGATGAAAAATTGTGGTCTTGTTCTTTGATTCTGCGTTGTTTGTTTTCATGATTAATTTGTTTAAAGTGTTGAATGTTGTTATGTTTTGGGGTATTGCGTTGTTTTTTGTTTCAAAAATTAAATTGATTCCTGAGCGAGTCGGAATTATCTTCATTGTCTTCATCATCTCCCTTAATGTGGGAAATCAATGATTCAAGACGCAGGTTTATCTTAAATTTTTTAGCCGGTCTACCTTTAGAGGCCGCTACCGGCGACATCTTCATATCTTCACAATCCTCTACCGGCCGCACAATCTCCGACTGAAGAATCTTACGCTGAAAATTACGTCGGTCATAGGTAGTGTCATTTATCGCTTCATACACCTTCCTAAGCTCTTCAAGCGAAAAGACTTCATTGAGCAGAGAGAAAGCCAATGGTTTGATTTTCAACATTTCCCTAAGATAATCGATAGCCTCGTCGATGATACGCTGATGGTCGAATGCGAGAGGAGGCAGTTGCCTGCACCAAAACCATCTGGCAAGAGTGGCATCATCACCGGCTATAAGGCGGTAGTCATCCGGACGCACAAGAGCTATGAATGCCACCGTCACTACTCTGCCGCGAGGATCTCGTCCGGTCTCACTGTACACTCTGAACTGAACAGGGCATACATTAGTCATGCCGGTCTCTTCCCGCAACTCGCGCACTACGCACTCCTCAACGGTCTCATCCATCTTCATAAATCCACCGGGCAAAGCCCACATCCCCTTGTACGGCTCTACACCTCGCTCTATAAGCAATACTTTGAGGCATTGGCCGTCGAAGCCGAAGATTACGGAATCAGCCGTAAGCGATGGGCGCGGATAATGATAACAATATTTTCCGGGTTCAGCAGACATGATCAAACCTTTTGTGTTATTTTGACGCAAAATTAATCCTTTATTTTTGAACTGCAAAATATTTTTGCGTTATTTTGACACAAAATTTGAAATTATTCCCCATCTACTTGATTTTCAACGTTATAAAATCACTAAAATTTCAGAAGAAAAATTCTATATGGGAATCCCGCGATTTTTTACTACTTTTGTAGTCATACCGTGACTTAATCTCAAATCAGATGAAGGAATTTAGCAACGAAGATATTGACCGTATTGTGGAATATGCCGACGAGCAGAATTCTGAAGCCGCACGCCGAGAGATGTCGGAGCTGCACCCTGCCGATATAGCAGAACTTCTGCGTGCCGTAAATCTCAGGCAGGCCGAATGGCTCTTCAATCTGATTGAAGACAATGAGTTGAAAGCCGACGTGCTCATGGAGCTTGACGAAGAAGACCGCAAGAAACTCCTTGAAAATATGGCTCCCGAGCAGATCGGCCACTTCATTGATTTACTTGACACCGACGATGCCGTAGACCTTATTCAGGAACTTGACGAAGAAGACCGCGAAGAGGTGATCCAGCATATCGACGATATGGAGCAAGCGGGCGATATCGTCGACCTCCTTCAATATGATGAAGACACCGCCGGCGGCCTCATGGGCACAGAGATGATCGTCGTCAACGAAAACTGGTCAATGCCAAGATGCCTCTC
>CAYNNV010000004.1:0-7454 GCA_964398625.1 uncultured Sangeribacter sp.
AGACCCTCTGCTTGTAAGGCAGATGCTCTAAACCAGCTGAGCTAATCACCCGTTTTGCGAGTGCAAAGGTAATAGCTTTTTCGCTACGTTCCAAATTTTTTTATTACTTTTGTAAAAATTTTTTTCGCATCTTTTGTCTATATAGTAGTTAAATATATGATAATCAGACTAAAGTGTGAATAATTTGAGATTTAAAATTTATCTTCAGTATATGACTCTTAATGCTCTTACGGCCATATCTCCGGTTGACGGCCGCTATCGTCGCCAGTGCGAGCCGCTGGCCGATTTCTTTTCTGAATATGCCCTGATACGCTATCGCGTAAAGGTAGAAGTGGAATATTTCATAGCCCTCTGCGAGATTCCGCTTCCGGCACTCGCCTCTGTGCCTCATGACGCTTTCGAGGCCTTGCGCGCCGTATATCGCGACTTCACGGAGGAAGATGCACTTCAGATTAAGAAAATTGAATCAGTTACAAATCATGACGTAAAGGCTGTGGAATACTTTCTTAAAGAGCGCTTTGATGCGCTGGGTCTCGCACCTTACAAGGAGTATATTCACTTCGGTCTTACCTCGCAGGATATCAATAATACCTCAGTACCAATGTCAATTGCCGATGCCCTGCGGGAATGCTTCCTGCCGGCTCTTGATGAGCTTATCGGTAAGCTTGAAAGCCTCGCTGAGGAATGGAAGGATATTTCGATGCTGGCCCGTACTCATGGACAGCCGGCTACTCCTACCCGTCTTGGTAAGGAAGTAATGGTCTATGTATCACGCCTTAATGTGCAAAAGCGCCTTCTTAAGGCTACTCCCGTATCGGGTAAGTTCGGTGGTGCTACCGGGAATATGAATGCTCATCACGTAGCTTTCCCCTCTATTGACTGGCCTGATTTTGCTGCTCGTTTTTTAGCTGAGAAGCTTGGAATAGAGCGCGAGCCCGTCACCACTCAGATTTCCAATTATGACAATCTTGCTGCCCTCTTTGATGCCTTGCGCCGTATCAACACAATCATTCTTGATCTCGACCGCGACTTCTGGATGTATATTTCAATGGAATATTTCAAGCAGAAGATCAAGGAGGGGGAAGTAGGCTCATCAGCTATGCCCCACAAGGTTAATCCCATTGACTTTGAGAATTCCGAGGGTAATCTCGGCATCGCCAACGCTATTTACTCTCATCTGGCTCAAAAGCTGCCGGTGAGCCGATTGCAGCGCGACCTTACCGATTCTACCGTGCTGCGCAACGTAGGAGTGCCTATGGCTCATTCCCTGATTGCCATCAATGCCACCATGCGAGGTCTTGGTAAGCTCCTTCTGAATACTGAGGCTATTAATGCCGACCTCGCTCCCCGCTGGAATGTAGTAGCAGAGGCTATACAGACAATTCTCCGCCGCGAGGCTTATCCCAATCCATACGAGAAACTCAAAGCGCTTACCCGCACCAATGCCGCCGTAACTGTCGAAAGCATCGCAGCCTTTATTGATACTCTTGAAGTGAGCGACGCGGTGCGTGAAGAGCTTAAGAGAATCACTCCCCTCTCTTATACAGGATTTTAACCCGACCTAATGGTAAAAGACATAAGGATAGCAGCTTATGACTATCTACTTCCAAAAGAGCGCATCGCCCCTCATCCCGAGGGGCGACGCGATGCCTGTCGCCTGCTTGTAAGCCGGACTGATGGTGCTATTTCTCACCACCGCTTCTCTGAGCTGCCGTTGCTGGTGCCGTCCGGAGCCCTGATGGTCAGAAATAATACACGGGTGATTAATGCGCGTCTGAAATTTCATAAACAGACCGGCGCCGAAATCGAGATTTTTCTCCTCGAGCCTTTTGAACCGGCTGATTATGCGCGGATGTTTCAGGCTGAAGGACGATGCTCGTGGAGCTGCCTTGTAGGAAACTCCAAGAAATGGAAAGAGGGCGAACTGGTGAAGAATATTGTAACTTCGTCAGGAACTGAAGTCAGGCTCTCAGCCTCGCGCCTTGCCACTGCACCCGACGGTTCGCAGCGGGTGGAATTTGCGTGGTCGCCGGCCGAAGTGCCTTGGCAAGAAGTGGTGGAGGCAGCCGGCTTTATCCCTATTCCCCCTTACCTGTGTCGCGAATCAGAGGAGAGCGACGCAACCGACTATCAGACTGTGTATTCGCGTATAGAAGGATCAGTGGCCGCTCCTACTGCCGGACTGCACTTCACCGACGCGGTAATCTCTGAGCTGGAGGAGAAGAATGTGAAGATTGCTGATGTCACCCTGCATATCGGCGCAGGAACTTTCCGCCCCGTCAAGTGCGACTCTATAGGTGATCATCCTATGCATACGGAAGTATTCTCCGTCACAGCCGGTCTTGTGGAAAGCCTCATAGCGGCTCTTGAGAAAGGGAGACTGATTATAGCGGTTGGTACCACTTCAGTCAGGACTATTGAATCTCTTCCCTATCTAGGGGCACGCCTCCTGGCCGGCGATGATTCGCTCCATGTGGAGCAATGGGATCCATACGGGCTGCTGGCATCTGATCTTGATACCATAGCTGCTTTACGTGCCATTCTCGCTGAAATGAAGCGTCGTAACGAAACGGCTCTCACTGCCTCTACAGCCATTATGATAGCTCCGGGATTTGAATGGAGATTGACCAAGGCTCTAATAACCAACTTTCATCAGCCGCGCTCCACACTCCTTCTCCTCGTGAGTGCATTCCTCGAGCCGGCAAAGAGCGAACAGCAAGCTCACCGGTGGAAGGAAATCTATAAAAACGCACTTGATTACGGTTACCGGTTTCTCTCTTACGGCGATTCCTCTCTGCTTTATCCGTCGGCGAAATGATAGAGATAATGCTTCCTTACTCCAAAAGCATAGCATTGCGTATGCTTGCACTCCATGCTGCGGCCGGTAAGCCGCTACGGGGTGAGGAATGGGATTTTTGCGACGATACAGCTGCCATGCATCGCGGACTGCTGACGAAGTGCGGCACTGTATCGGCCGGTGCCGGCGCCGCACCTTTTCGATTTATGGCCGCAATCTTCGCCGCCACTCCGGGTGCTGATATTCTCCTCACAGGTACAGAGCGACTTCTGTCGCGCCCTATTGCCCCTCTGGTCAAGGCTCTCTCCAAAATGGGTGCGGAGATTTATCAGGAATCCGGTGGCCTCAGGATTCACGGTAAAGAGATGCATTCAGATTTGCCGGCACAACTCACCATAGAAACCGGTCTATCTTCTCAATTTATCTCAGCCCTCCTTTTAGCATCGCCTCTTCTTCCTCCACTTGAGCTTACTCTCTCGGCTCATATTACCTCAATGCCCTATATTGAGATGACCATGGCTATGCTTCGTGCCGCCGGTGCGGATGTCAGGGCGGAGAAAGATAAGATATTCGCATCAGTCACTCGCCCCCTTGAGCTTAAATCTGCCGATACTCTCGAAGGCGATTGGTCAGCAGCTTCATATTTCTACGAACTTGCTGTGCTAAATCAGGGGCGCAGAATCATGCTTTCCAATCTACTGCCACCCGGTGTGTCATTGCAAGGTGATAGTCGATGTGCCGCAATCTTTGCCTCCCTCGGTGTGAATACAGAGTTTTATGAAGCGGGCGCAATAATTCAATATGACCCTAATGCAGCCGCCAACAGTCTTGAGCTGCGCCTAAAAATGGAAGACGTGCCCGATCTTGTGCCTGCAGTAGTGGCCGCGTCGCTGCTTGCGGGCCGAAAATTTCACCTTACCGGTCTTTCCTCCTTGAAACATAAAGAATCTGACCGCCTTAGTGCCCTCGTTGAGGAATGCGGCAAATTAGGATTCATACTTGAGTCAACAAATTCAACTCTTTCTTGGAGAGGAATAACTACTCCCGGGAAGCGCGACTCAGTCATTGATACTCATGAAGACCACCGAATGGCAATGGCTCTTTATCCGCTTGTGCATCGCTTTGCGCCGCACGCAGTAATCTTAGCGCCACGGGTGGTTACAAAGTCTTTTCCCGATTATTTCAAATATGCTAACCTTTTGATCGATAATCTATGACAGGTGCCTTGATAATTCTTGCGGTGACAATTATTGCCGGCATAATCCTTGCTATCACAGATCGTCGCAAGGCTCGTCTGCAGGAGAGTGACATTGAGCATGCCGAGACAGTGTCAGAGGCAGAATCGGAGGAGTGTTGCGGGCTGCACATAGTCTGCGAAAAAGACACTCTTTCGCCATTTACAACCGAGATTGATTACTATGATGACGAGGAACTTGATCGCTTCCGCGGGCGCAGTGAAGATGCCTATACTGAAGAAGAGATAGAGGAATTTCGCGATGTTCTTCTCACCCTTCGCCCTGAAGAAATTGCAGGATGGAGTCGAAGTATGCAACTTCGGGAAATCAATCTCCCTACAATTGTGCGTCAGGAGTTGCTGATGCTTGTATCCGAGGCCAGAAGTAATGTTATAATTGGTCAATAATGCTTAATTATTAGTCAAAAGTACTTATTTGCTTCATTTTATTAACCGACAGGGTGTGAAATTTAAATTAAGGTATTATTTTTGACGTATAAAGTGCTGACGCCACCGTGACCGTGGTGTAAAGCCGGTGCAATCAAATTAACACAAATAAATAAAAATAATAGATTTATGAAAAAATTTACTACATTGTCAATAGCGGCAATAATGGGTGCAACCGGTGTTGCTACATCTGTGGCAGCCGTGCCATTTGCCGGTGCTGTTGAGAAAATTGATTATTCCGCCATCGTACCCGGCGAGAAAGTGGAAGCATTGCGCACACATCGCACCAATGCGCCCATGCGCAAGATTGAAGGGCCGTCGCCCACAGATAAATATATTCAAGATGCTCCCGCCGGAGAGAAGAGTATGCTCGTGCAGTATGGACTCGGCTACGGATTTCATTCTTCACTCGGACAATGGCGCCAGCCCTCAAACGGTACAATATCCAATTACGTTGTAGGTGATAACAATAAGGTTTATATCAACAATATTCTTTCACAGGATTACTCAGAGTGTTATGTGGAAGGTGTGAAAGACGGCAACCGTATCTCCTTTACCTTCCCTCAGATTGTACGCCACTATCTTGACGACAACGACGAAGAAGCTAACAACTACGCTTTGGTGATGGTGGAAAAACCCATTGATGAATACGGTAATACCTGGTATTTCCCGGCCGCCGATCAGACCTTCACCTTCACTCTTCAGGATGACGGATCGCTTGTACCCGAGAATCCCGAATTGATGATCGGTCAGTGTCAATGGGAAGAGGCTGACGAGGAATATCCCGCTCAGTGGGTTTGGCAAGCTATCGGCGATGTCTTCGAGAAGCTCGCTCCCTGTGATGAAAAGTTGGTAGAGGCTCCTGAAGATGCTAAATTTGAGCTTTGGAACCTTATGTACGGTGCTCAGGCTCGCGCTATATCCGCTGCCATAGTAGGAGATAAAATATATCTCAAAGGCACTTGCTCTACTCCATCAGTAGAAAATTCACTTGTTGTAGGCACAATCGATGGTGACAAGGCCGTTTTCAATACTAACCAATATATGGGCATCGCTGAAGACCGCAACACACTCTGCTACTTCGTGACCGGCGCGCTCGAACCTAACCCAATTAATCCCGAATACAAGTCATTCGTTGCTAAGGATAATCTCACATTCGATTATGATGCCGAGAAGAAGGTGCTTTCCGGTATTGACAAGGCATTCCTCTTCTCCACTAATAAGGAGACTGTGCTCTTCTTCCAGGTAGTCAATAATCCCGTGATTGCAGTGCCTGATTATTCAGCACCTCAGGGTGCCCCGATGCCTCCTATGAACGTGAGATTCTGGGTTGATGATGTGCCTGTAGCAGATGCTTTCGAGATTGACTTCGACTTCCCCGGATATGACGTGAACCATTGCTTGCTTGATCCCCGTAATCTCTCTTATCAGATTATCGTCGACGGTGAGCCTTTAGTATTTAGCAAGACCTACTATCCAAGTCTTTCTTCTCCTATCACCAACATACCGTATGAGATGAGTGAAAATGAAATTTTTGCTAACGGATACGAACACGCTCTTATCCTTTACAAGCGCATCCCTGTATCCAAATCCATAGGTATACGCACAGTATTCACACGTGGTGTTAACTCCTACTATTCTGAAATAGTTGATCTTACTCAGGATTATATGAATGGAGTCGATATCATTGAAACTGAAGACGTAAAGACCTGCGTAATATTTGATCTTTCAGGTCGGATAGTAGAAAATCCCGCCCCCGGCATCTATGTCAAGAAGTACACAATGACCGATGGCAGAACTGTAGTTCGCAAGGAAGTAGTTAAATAAACCATTATATATCAGTCCACTGCTCTTCTACGTGCCGGTGGACTGATATTATCTATAAGATTCAAAAAACCAATATAACAAATATGAAAAAAATATTACTATCACTTGCTGCCGCCTTTTTAGCTGCAGCGCCGGCTGTAGCCGATACCGGTGAGATTGAATTCACATATTTCCCGGAAGGTAATACAGTATATCAATGGGGTATTGATCAGACCTGCGATTACGACGTAGCTATCAAGATTGATAATCCTCAATTCGTAGGATATAAAATTACCGGTATGCACGTGCCTTTCCAAGGCCATCCTACTTACGTGAGAAATCTCGAAGCGTGGCTTTCTTCAAAGCTGACTATAAACGATCTTGGCCACAATGTGCCCGATATCGTAGTAAAGGAAGCTACCCTTTCCGATAAAGTACTTTCAGTTACTTTCGATGAGCCCTATACTATTCCCGCTGAAGGCGTATACATAGGCTATTCATTCAATGTCACCACCAGCTCTTCTGCCGGCAATACTTATCGCCCTGTAGCTTATACCGGAGGATGCAAAGATCCTAATGCATTTTTTGTTCATACTGCCACAGAGCGTGAATGGACCAGCCTCGTTGATGAATATGTTGATGGTGCCGCAAGTGCTATCGTGGTTCGTCTTCAGGGCGACTTCAATGATGACGGTTGCATAGTAGGACTTGAAGACGATTACTATGTAGCAGCCGGAGAAAAGACTGAAATCGAGGTTATATTCCAGAATGACGGTGTGAATCCTCTATACGATGCTGAATACACCATCACCGTGAATGGCACTACTGAGACCGGTACAGTCTCTTTCCTTCCTCCTCTTCCGGCTATGATGGGCGCTTCACAGACCAAGCTTATACAGCTCCCTGTAATCAATGAAGTAGGAGTATTCCCCATGACGTTTGAAGCTTCTAAGGCCAATGGTAAGACTAACGGTTCAGAATCAGGCAAAGCCGTCTCTAACCTTCATGTAGTACCGTTTATACCTGTAAATCGTCCTCTTGTTGAAGAGTTTACCGCACTGTGGTGCTCAAACTGTCCTCGCGGCTATGTGGCTCTTGAGACTCTCAATGAGGAATACGGCGATCTCTTTACAGCCGCTTCCTATCACGGTACTGACGCAATGACAGTCA
>CAYNNV010000004.1:7554-39576 GCA_964398625.1 uncultured Sangeribacter sp.
TCATTCCTTACTCAAATAAAAGCAGGGGCTATGTCATCGGCGACATAGCCCCTGCTATTCAACTCGGATTAAACATACGAAAAAAACTAAACAATCAATGGAATCCACTGAACGATAGAAACGTGCAATCTTGTATAATTGTTTTTGAGTATTTTACGTACACAAGAATAGTACTGAATGTTCAAGTATATGTTTCATATCCTTACCGTCAATTTTGAACTTATCCCACACCTCAGAGACCTCTTCAAAATCCATAAGTTCATCTTCTTCGGGAACAATCTGTGGCTCGATGTCAACACTGCTTAGGATGTACTTCCCATTCCAATCTTCGCGAATAGGAAGTTTGCAGACATACTTATCAATTTGATTGATGTAATAGAATGTGCTAGTGGGAAGATAGAAGAAACATAAATCCCAGCCAACACCTCGGATATGGCGGTCTTCCATTAGGTTGAGCCAAACGTCGTATGTATCGGTATATCCTCCAGATTCTACCTGATATTCAATGACCCACCCGAGTTGATCCTGATAGAGGGTAGTGTCAGGCTGAGTATCTGTAGGATACCAGAAGTTTTTTACCACTGGTATTCTACGATTACTTTTTGGAATTATTTCGTACATTTTGATTGTATTTTAATGCTTTGTTGACGAATCGCATGTAATAGCGGTTGACTGGTTCGATATTATCTTCCCTATGAGGTATACGCCCCTTGTCGCCATTCTCTTGTTTTGGCCAGTCACGATGAAAATGACATCCTTCGGAGTGCTTTTTCCCTTTTCGGATGAATTCACGGTAAGGCTTAAAACTACCGTCTTTGTTCAGGTCAAGGTCTATACTGTGTTTTATGTTGCCTTCCTTATCGTAGAAATCAATATGTTTAATTTCTTTAGTCTTAGGATTTACTACATAATACATCTGCGATGTAAACGCTTCCATTGGTTGCGCAGTCCTTGTCTGATTAGAGACTTCTATTACTTTGGCATCGTCTATTTGTCCAACTTCTTCGAAACGTACTCCTCCATAGCCTTCTAACGTATTTGATAGAAAGGCTGCTCTTGCTCCATTACCTCCCATGACGCATCCTTTCTACATAAGGGTTGTCAACGGCTACTCTTACCGGGTTGGAGTAGATGTTTTCCTCTCCGGAAATTATTTTTCCTAAGCGAATCACAATTACCGGATTCAAACGTTTGATTGCTTCCTTATATCCATGCAACCAATGTTTAATTCCTTTTTTGTCCCGAAGATTCAGGGAATTACTGCTTACGCAAATGGCTCCTCTTTTAGGTTGCCCACTGAAGAGAATGTCGTAGAAAAGCGGAGTAGACCAAATTGTATTGGATACAACCTTCACCCCCATTCTTTCATAGTATGCACCAAGAAGAATGTTGTCAAATGCATTCTTCAGGAGCACAGGAAAAGGATAGTTTCGATATGTTGAGAAGTCGGGAGAAATGATAAAATCTGCCGATTTCAGCATTTCAAGATATTTCTCGGGTATATTGCGCACACACTCGAATTTTTCATCTTCTATATAGAAGTGAACGAAATAGCCTCTAAGGGTTTTCCATTTTCTCCAAATGGCTCTCGCTTCATGAAATGGAAGTGGTTTTGAGACTGTGGAAGGGATATATCCTTTCAAACTAGGCAGACCGAAGTGGTTAGCAGAAGATAGTCCCTTCAGTAAACGCAGATTATATAAGTCTCTATGGTGGTGCAATCGCTTTGTGGATTCGGGAATATTGACTACATATTTCTCCATTCCAGGTAAAGCTGGATTAATATATTTGTTATAATACATCAAATAAATAAAATTAGTTTTAATATATATGAAAAAATATTTATTCGGGAATCCAAATGTTAAAAAACGCAAATAATTTGCGGAGTTCAAAATAATGAACTATATTTGCGGTTAATATAAAAGGAGTCCCTTTCCCAATCATTTGATTGGGACTTCGTCTCGCCAGCCGTCCGCAAAACGAGACCACAAGCCCTACTTGGTGGCAGCCTTGTAGGGCTTGAACTTTATATAAACGTTATTTGGTCATACTCACTCCTTCCTTACCTTTGTTGATAGTACGCGATGAATCGCTGGTAAAACGATACATGCCCGTTTCATGCGAAACCCTACCTAGAACAATCCAAGGATTCAATTTCTTGGACTTAGCCCATTGAGTGTATTTTTTCTGAATTACATACGGGTTTAGTGGAACAGTTGGTGCAAGAAACCAGATACTGTTAGGAATTAGATTCTCAGTAGCAAATTTATTAGCTTCCTCTTCTTGAGTAGGATAGTTCTCTAATGTTTCAGAAATAGGAACTGCTATATTAATTTTTCCGATCTCATCAACATGTCCAAGACAAATGTGCCCCAATTCATGCATTATATTAAACGCATAATTATCTATGCGGTCAAAACGTCTGGTGACGGCAATATATGGTATGTTATCCATCATAAATGAATATCCATCAATTGATGCTTTAGATTCTTTAGGCAGTTCTATATAACCCACACCATAAGAGTTCAGGAGGTTTTTAACTTTCGCAGGAGTATTACCTTTATTCTCGTGAAGGATCAGAGACATTGTTTTTACAAGTTGTTCCATTCCTTCTCTATCAAATATATTGGTCGGCTTGTTGATAGGATTCCGAGCCTCAGCCTTAACTTTGACAACCCAAGTAGTGATCATTATATGGTCTAAACCCGTCTTGTCGGAACGTCGGAAGCAGAGATCTGTCAGGTTTTGTGAACTATTAAGTAACTCTGACGCGGAAGTTAAGCCATAGCGTTGGTTCAAAATATGCAATTTTTCTGTTGCTGAACTTTTGCACGGGGAAAGGTCTTTAAGTAACGACTTTATAGAAACAATCTTTTCATACGCCTCAAGTTCAGCTCTTGCAGATGCTTCTTCTGGTGATTCAACTTCTGCATTGGCTGTTTTTGAGGAAAAATTCTTTTGGGAATTGATGATTGTAGATTCCGGGATGTCCAACATTTCCGAAACAATAGGGATAAGAGAAACTGGTATCTTACGTCTACCATTAAGTATGCCGCTCAAGTTTGAAGACTTTAGCCCAAATGCCTCAGCAAAATCTTTTTGGGATATGCCTCGACTTCCCAACTCAGCCTTAAGGAGAGAGCCGAATTTATTCGATATGTGAGCTAAATCTTTTATCATATCATTTTTGAAAACTTATTTTACTGATTACTGTCCGCAAATTTACTGTAAAATCTTGACTTAACCAAAATTTAATTGACTTATTCTATTCTTTGCTATTTTATCATACAAATAAGATGTTGGTGTTACGTATATATTGTCATTTTCATTACATCGTATCAATATTATCGTTCATATTTATATACGGGAGTTGGGGGGTGAAGAAATAATTATTTTTGGTAAATAATTGACCCTAAATATGGTAGAGTCTATTTTTCTTTGTACCATTGTGCTACAATGTGTTGATTGTTATGTATCTTAGTATTACAAAAGGAAAAGATCCTCATTATAATATTCTTCGAAGTTTTCACAAAAAAAGTACGGCGATCTCTTTACAGCCGCTTCCTATCACGGTACTGACGCAATGACAGTCACTAATACATATCCGGGTCCCGTCAGCGCATTCCCCAGCTCATGGATCAACCGCACCGGCGATATCTCGGATCCAAACAAGCTGTCGCAGGAATTCCCCGTAGCCCGCAAGAGCATTCCCAACGTGGAAATTTCAGCCAAGCTTTTCTGGAATGACGATGATAAGACAAGCGTAAGAGCCGAATCCACCTTCCGCTTCGTTGAGGATATAGAAGATGCTGACTATAAGATTGGCTACCTCCTTCTCGGTGATGATATGACGGACGACAGCTGGCTTCAGGCTAACGCCTATTCCGGTACTCCCGACGGCACTCTCAAAGGTAAGTGGTGGGACATTTTCACCAAAGGCGCCCAGTATATCAAAGGCCTTGTATACAATGATGTGGTTCTCGGTTATGAGCATGCTCTTGGTGTGAAAGGCTCTGTTCCCTCAAGTATCAAGGGTGGTCAGGAACTTAACCACTCCTGTGTATACAGTGTGCAGGCCATCTATAATTACAACAACCAGATTATCCCCTTTAAGAAAGACAAAGTGAGAGTGCTCGCTTTCGTAATCAACGGCAAGGGCGAGGTTGTCAATACCATAAGCACTGAATATCCTGTTGATAATATTGGTGGTGGCGTAGCTGAGGTAACAGATGCTTCTGTTGTGTCAGTTCGCTATTATGACCTTTCCGGTCGAGTAGTAAGCAATCCTGAACGAGGAATCTATGTGAAGTCAGAGATGCTCTCCGACGGCACCGTACGCACTTCTAAAGTTGTGAAGAAATAATAGTATCATTCCTTACTCAAATAAAAGCAGGGGCTATGTCATCGGCGACATAGCCCCTGCGTGTCTTTACTAACCTTTATTAACTAATTATACTATTCTTTTATTTTAGAGAGGAGTCGAATTCCGTATTCAGAGCACTGAAGTATCAGGGCGTATATCAGGGGCTGAGTCGGAGTTTATAGCCTTTATGATGTTGCCTTCAGTATCATAATAGACGTCCATATCCGGGGCACCGATATTTTCAACTTCGAATACATAGAAAGCACCGGAGTTCTGCTTATAGTAAGTGCAGTCATCAAGAGTCCAGCTGCCATATTGACCTTCAACAAATTTCTTTGCCACTACCGGGTTAGGGATAGAGTTGAGATTGATGCCGAAGTCAAGTTCGTGCATTACGATAGTAGCTGAATTATCGAACCAAATATCATACTCCA
Source organism: uncultured Sangeribacter sp. (assembly GCA_964398625.1). Classification (GTDB taxonomy): domain Bacteria; phylum Bacteroidota; class Bacteroidia; order Bacteroidales; family Muribaculaceae; genus Lepagella. Next base: position 12,352 of record CAYNNV010000004.1, read on the forward strand.
CACCGCTATGGCGGAATTCGGCAACGCGATACGTACCGTCGGTTTCCCAATTGATATTTTTAGCTTCGGGATAAGCCTTGATTAGAGCTGTTGTGAAGGCTGCCGGTACCGTTGATGGTTCATCTTCATCGTCGTCATCGCTGCAAGCGGTAAAGGAGCAAGTGAAGCCAAATACTACGGCTAAAAGAAGTAAAAGTGTGCGGAAGTCTGTTTTTTTCATAATATTGTTTTAGTGTTGTTCATAATATTAATACGACATAATAACGAATATAGAAGAAATAAGGTTCTGTCCGGGCATAAAAAAATCGGGAGAAAGCTTTTTCGCAAAGGCCGTCTCCCTGTCTATAACCAAAATTCAAGTAAAATTTCCAGATATTTCTTTTTTCTTTGATACGCAAAGCTAAAAAAATATTTTCACTATGCAATATTTTAAATGTTAAAGAATCTTAAATTTAAGATTTGGGCATTAAGAACAGATTAAATAAAAGAGGATAGGATTGGCAAAATTTTGCGAAGTGGTGACAAAAAGAAAGCATGAAGGTATAATAACAAGCTGAAATGAATGGAAGAAGTAGCAAAATGTCAGAAAATACTCCAATTTTTACAATAGTTAAATTCGGGGTTAACATGAGTTAAAGTTATTAATAAACTTGCAAAGCGATACACAAATATATCCTCATTGTGCAAAAAATCTGAGTAATCCGGATCTGCAGGCAATATACGTCTACACCTTTCTACACCCCTTGGTATTGATTTTTCATGCTCAACGATGCTATCTTTGCAGCCGCAAACCTTTAATCTTTTTACCTATGAAAAAATTATTATGTAGAGCATCATATTTGCTCATGCCGGCAGTGCTTTTCATCGCTGCCGCTTCATCATGTACTAAAAGAATCTATTTGCCGGTCGAGAACAACGTTATAAGCCGCGACACTCTGCGTAGTGTGCTCCATACGCACGATTCGCTCATCATGCGCGACAGTGTGATAATAATCCGCTCCGGCGATACCTTGCAGAATACTATTGTTCGCGAGCGTTGGAGAGTGAGAACTCTTCACGATACCATAAGGGATATACGTCGTGATACCATCAGATTAAAGGAGACTGTAATAGAAGAGCCTGCCCGAAAGTCCGGCGGAACTTCGAACAGGCTCTCAAGTATATTTGACGCCATATTCAATAATCTTGGAAAAGGTGTAGCGGTAGCATTGCTTACTTTGGCTGCGCTTTGGATGTGGCGCCGCCGTGCCGAAAAGCGGGATTAAGGATTTGTATTGAGTATATCAGCGAAAGGAGCATCTGAATTCAGGCGATTGACCGATTCCCGGTCGAGTACTTCTCTTCCAAGCTTCTTCTCTATTGCTGCAAGTGCGTCGGCATCAAGCAAAGGGTAGCTTGAATATAGCTCCGCATCGCTCTCAGTATAGATCTCTTCAACCTTTGGTGATGTGAAGTAAGCTACCGGTTCATCGGGATATTTCCCGTTAAGGTAAACTTTTAGTTTTTCCGACAGAGAATCAAGCCGGGTCTTAATGTCTGTACCTTCCTCGTAAGGAAGACGATATACTTCGGAATCAGCAAAACTAACGAGGTATAGAATGGGATGTGTTTTCATAACAATAAATATTTTAGTACTGCGAAACTCCACTTGTGAGCTATATATCAACAGGAGTCGCTTCTATGGATAAAACGCCATAAGGCAATATATGTTCAAAGCGGGTGAGCCATTCAGAGCAATAGTTGATGAAAAAGTTAAGCAATAATGAAGTTAGTGAATCTTCCTATTTTCGCCAACTTGGACGGTCTCCGTTTGAAATATATTCTTTAAATCAAAAAAATCATGAATTGACGCTATTTACGGGTTTTGAGACAGTGAAGACGCAATCCTACTTATCGTCATGTAAGAGGGCTAAGGCATTGCGCCGAAGCCCTTCTGCTTTTGCACGCCAAAGTGGTGTATGGTGGAATTTTTCGTGGAAATCTTCATCGCTCATCTCGGCAGCTTCACGCTCTGTAAGGGTTATGGTCTGCGGAAGTGCCTTAAATTCATCAATGGTAGTGATGGTAGCCTGAGCTCCTTCAGGACAGACACTCAGGCAGCGGTCGCACCCGAAGAGTACAGCCCCTTTGCGTAGCAGCTCACGCTCCTCTTTTGAGAATTGACCGCGGTGTTCTATGGAGAGATAGCTGAGACAACGACGGGAGTCAATAGTGCCGTCACAGCTCAGTGCGCCTGTGGGGCAAGCCCTGATGCACGCTCCGCACTCACGGCAACTTGTGGTGGAGGAATTATCCGGGGCTATGACAAGGTCGGTGAGTATCTCGGCAAGAAAAGTGTGGCAACCGGCTTCCGGCACAATCACGCAGCCATTTCTTCCCCTCTTTCCTACCCCGGCCTTTAATGCAAAATACCGTTCTTCCACCGGAGCCGAGTCAATACAGATGCGTGTGTGGCCTCCATATTCCGACTCCAATTGGCTGCATACAGGCTTAAGACGCGCTCTTAGCACGTCATGATAGTCTTTCCCGAGTGCGTAGGCTGAGATTCGAGGAGCGTATGAGGGTCTTGTATCGGGCTGACTATAGTTGAATGCGCAGACAATCACCGTAGCTGCTCCGGGCATCACAGAGTCAGTATTTAGGCGAAGAGGAGCATGACGCACCATCCAGTCCATTGAAGCATGATGGCCGTTGCTGAGCCATTTCTTGAGCGAAGCATTGACTTCGGGGTCAACGTCGCCCGCAGCTGCGAATCCGGTGCGAATAGCCCCGGCGCCCTCAAAAAGCGCCCTCACCCTTTCCTTTTCCGCTCCGTCTATTTGCTCCACGCCGCTATCATTTTCGTCCGAAATCAGCCGGTATTTCTCCCCATGCATCCGTATCCCACTTCCTTATCTCTTCAGTCACGTCGTTCTCCCCTATCCATATATTTCCGCGTACCAGCAGGTCAATCACCTTTTCATTTTCGCGCGTGGGGATAATCTTCGTGTTGGAGTGACGGCGACGCAGCCAGCTGAGCGCAGTCACTGAGTCGGTGTAGATCACATGGTGCTCGCCTCGCTTCTTCATCAACGCCATGGCGTGGATTATAGCTAAGTATTCACCGATATTGTTAGTTCCCCCCTCTAATGGTCCTACGCGGAAAATTTCGCGCCCTGTGGCCACTTCTACACCGCGATATTCCATAGGCCCTGGATTACCCTTGCAGGCGGCATCAACAGCCCATGCATCGGCACAAACTCCGCTGTGGCGCAGCCATGTGCGAGGATCTCGCTGAGGTATTTCCTCGCGTTGCGTCGCCGCAGGTTTCTTTACCGGCTTGGGAGTATCGGCCACTGCTTTATTCTCCATATTGGCCACAAGCAGTCGAGCGAGATAGTTTTCCTCCCCTTCCTGCGGAGTGCGGAATGCGGCCACTGCCTGTGCCATTGTGGGGAAAGACTTAAATTTAGCTCCGCGGAAATTCTCCACCTGAATGCGGGCGTCTTCCCAATTGTCGTATACACCGGTATGCAGTCCTTTCCATACTACGTAGTATTTTCGTCCCTTGGCCATACTTATTGATTTTTAGAGCTACTTAGATTCAGCCGCCTTAAGTATAAGACGCGGCACTTCGGTATTATTCAGATTGCCGGTGAATAGAGAGCTGCCGGCTCCTATCGCGTAGAGGGGCACAAAATTACCGGTATGGGATGACGTGGTCCATCCTATTCCGAGGTGGCGGTTCATTATGTCGTAGACCACCACAGCGAAGCGGTTGAAGTCATTATAAAGAGTCTTCTCATCCTTGGCCGTACGCGATAGGAAGGAATCTTCAAAGGCTTTCCGGATTTCTCCCTCTTCAGTGTCGGTGAGATTAACGGCTCCAAAAAATCCGAGGTTGGCAGCGAGGAATTCCTTCATCTCTCCCCATGATATATCGGGATTATCCTTGATAACACTCTTACACCAATCGGAGAAGCGGTCTTTCGATATTTTCTGAAAGTCCGCAAGCTCAAGGCGTGGACTCTTGGGATTGTCACTGCGACCCAGAGCGCAACCTCCGGTGTCGTGGTCAGCAGTCACTACGATGAGAGTCTCCTCCGGATGTTGTAGATAGAAACGGTATGCCACATCAATAGCTTCCTGAAAATTGATTACCTCCTTAAGCATTGTAGCACCATCATTGGCATGAGCTGCCCAGTCAATATTTCCGGCTTCAACCATTAGGAAGAAGGGCTTATCCTCCCCTTGAGAGAGAGTATTAAGACCGACCTGAGTAATTTCCCTTATGGTCATGGCTCCGGGAATGGAATCGAGAGTATACCCTACCTGCTGTCCCTGCGGTAAGTCGGAGAGAAGGAGTATTTTATCGCCGCTCTTGCAGCGAGAGGCGGCGTATGCTTTGTATCCGTCGTAGATGATATATCCGTTGTCGCTCATCAAAGAGCGCCAGGCGCCGGTGTCTCCCTTTTCATCAGTCATACCTTTCCATACGGGAGCTGCGAGAAAATCAAATCCTGAAGTTGCAGCCTGCGGTGCAAGTGTGTACTTCATGCCGCGGTCAAGAGCATGGCCATAGAAGGCGGCTGGAGTAGCATCGTCACCGGCTACTGTGGAGCCAACACCTATGCGGTATCCCATGTTGAGAAGGTCGCGGGTGATTGAGTATAGATTTGTTGAGTCAGCAGCCATGCCAACAGTGTAATTGTTGGTCTTGAAGCCTGTGGAAAGAGCTGTACCGGCCGCCGCACTATCAGTAATTGGAGAATTAGCGGAAAAAGTGCGCACCTGTGAGGCCACAGGGAAAGTAAGCATCAGTAGCGGGTCGGGACTACCGGCCACGTCGCGCCAATATGTCTCGGCGGTATTGACGTGTCCCATCCCCATGCCGTCGCCAATAAAGTAGAAGATATAGCGAGCCTGAGCGGAAGCTGACTGTATGGCTAAGATAATGGCAAATGTGAGAGCCATTGCTCGGAGTGATTTCTGCATAGTGTCAGGATATAAGGAATTACAATATTTCCGGGCGGAACATATAGGCAGCCCTTATGCGGTCGAAATTTTGAGGCTGACTTCTCAGTAGATCCATAAGCGGATATGGATCGAAAGAAGAAATAATACGCTCGGGTGTTAACTTCTCGGGTGAGGAATAAGGTCGGGCGAGGCCGCTGAGGTCAGGAGTGAAGCCGAACCGTCGCCCCACGGCTTCGCATACCATAGCTGTGGCGCGCTGTTTTCCCTCTATTGAATAGCCTGCAATGTGGAAAGTAGCAATATCGGCTTTATCAAGCAGGATACGGTTAATATTCGGTTCTCCTTCCCATACGTCAATGGCTGTGAGGAGGTTTTTATCATCAATTGCTTTAATGAGTGCATCACTGTCATTGACGGGCCCGCGGGCAGCATTTACGTATATTGCGCCGTGACGCATGAGGGAGAATTCCTTCTTCCCCATCAGATGATGTGTCGGATGAGAGCCGCTGCGGGTATATGGGGTGTGTATGGTGACTGCGTCCGAACTTTTCAGTAATTCTTCAAGGGGAGTATAACCTCTCTCCCCTTCCCTTTCGGCACGCGGAGGATCATTTACGAGGATGTTATAGCCCAGTCGTTCTCCCCACTCCTTCACAATTCTCCCTACATTGCCACATCCGATTATTCCGAGCGTCATGCCGGGTTTAAGTCCGAGGCGGAGTAAAGCATTCCATACGTACTGGCTCACAGCCGGTGCATTACATCCCGGAGAATTTGTCCACTCTATTCCGAGGTCGTGGCAATCAGCGGCAGAAATCTGGTCAGTTCCTATTGTGGCCGTAGCAATAAACTTCACTCGCGAGGCATCAAGTAGGGAATGATTGCAGCGCGTTCTGGTGCGTATAATGAGGGCATCAGCATCCTTCACGTTTTCCGGCGTGAATTCATCCTGTGTGAGATATTTTACTCGTGCGAACGGCTCAATTCTCCCGCGGATGTACGGGATGTCGGCATCAATAGCAATAGTAAGCTGCAGATTTGCTGTAGTATCAGCTGTCATGGCGGAGTAATTTAGTTGAGAAGACAGAAAAATATCACCGTGTAGAAGATACATATACCGGCGAGCACTGCGAGCGCATTGGCATTCCGGTGCGTGGCAAAATAGTTGCCCAGCTCGCCTGCCGCGAATATAAAGAATGTCACTGTATAGGCCGTGGCATTGTCAAAGTCAAGAATCATCAGCAGCAGGGCGTTGATGCCGAAGAGCATAAAGCAAGTGTTGTAGATTCTCACAGATGACTTGGCCGAGTAGAGGTTCATGGAGTTGATTACCATAAGCGAAAGTGCACCAACGGCTGTTACTCCCATGCATCCGGCGAAGGTCCAAAGGTCAGCGGCGTTGTCGCTGAAGATCGTGTTCAGATGAGGCATTCTGAGGCTCTCGGGCGCGACAATGCCGAAGCCGAGTACTATCACCGGAGGAGCGGCCAGACCGAATATAGTAGCTATAATCTCCTTGGCGCGGAATCTCTTCATCACAATAGCGGAAGCCACGAAAGCCGGAAGCATCATCAGAAAGGAATATTGAAATAGAGCTCCCAACGACAGGGTGGAGGCTACAAGAAACATTCCCCTCGCGCCATTTCCCCGCTCCGGCAGGGCGAAGATGGTGCCTAAAGAGAATAGTGAGGCCGCTCCGAGAAGCACCGCTGTATTAAGTGATGCCAGACACATAGGCATTCCCGCCGTCATCAGCAGGAAGGCAGAAGCATAAATCACCCCCGGCGTGGGGATAAAGTTAAAGCTGTTGTTGAATACAATCAGAGCACCGGCCAGAGCCATTATTATGGCAAGATTAAGCAGCCACGACAAGAATCCGGGCACTGCCCACTGCGACGGCGGAGGGAAGCAGATACCGGGTTGCCCATACAGGTCGGTGGCGGGCATAGCCACGAAAGCCACTATCGCAAGAATCAGAGTGACCAGTGAAGCTCCTAAAAGTCCGGGCTTATCTTCAGCCAGTTGTACCATTTAAAGGTCATCAGAAATGTCTGAGCGGAAGTAGCGCCCGTCATAATTGATTTTTCTCGCTTCTTCTTTAGCTTTACGTGCTGCGGCATGAATGTCGTCACCGTAAGCAGTCACGGCCAGCACTCGCCCGCCGGAGGTCACAATAGCTCCATCTTCGCGTGTTGAAGTGCCGGCATGGAAGAGAAGCACATCTTCACTTACACGGTCGAATCCGGTCATCTCCTTCCCCTTTTCATATTGGAGAGGATAACCCTCGGAGACAAGCATCACAGTTGAAGCTGCGCGGCTGTCGGTTGATATCTCCTTTTCGGACAAAGTGGAATGAGCCACACCGTCAAGAAGCTCAACGAGGTCGGATTTGAGGCGAGGCATCACCACTTCCGTCTCCGGATCGCCCATTCTTACATTATATTCTATCACGTAAGGTTCTCCATCCACGGCCATAAGTCCGAGAAATATAAAACCTTTGTATTCAATATTTTCTGCATTGAGCCCTTTAAGCGTTGGCTCCACAATGCGCTTTACTACCCGCTCCATGAAGGGCTCGTCAGCAAAGGGCACGGGCGATACGGCTCCCATGCCTCCGGTATTCAGACCGGAGTTACCCTCACCTACGCGTTTATAGTCTTTAGCCACGGGGAGCAACTTATAGTCCTTGCCGTCAGTCACGACAAATACGGAGCACTCTATTCCGTCAAGAAATTCCTCTATCACAACAGTAGTCGATGCCTTGCCAAACATTCCGCCAAGCATCTCTTCGAGCGTCTCCTTGGCTTCATCAAGAGAGTTAAGGATGATTACCCCCTTGCCGGCAGCGAGCCCGTCGGCTTTAAGTACGTATGGAGGCTCAAGGGATTCAAGAAATCGTTTTCCCTCTTCAAGAGTATCAGCCGTCACCGACATGAACCGTGCGGTAGGAATGCCGTAGCGGGCCATAAATTCCTTGGCATATTCCTTACTTCCTTCCAGACGTGCGCCTTCGGCCGAGGGGCCGATAACGCTCACACCTGAGCCTTTGAAGAAGTCATAAATGCCGTCGACGAGTGGCTGTTCAGGCCCGACAACAATCATATCAATGCCCCGGGAGGCTACAAATTCAGCTACCGCACTGAAATCAGATGGGTTAAGATCCGGTACGCGTTCACCGGCGGTTCCGGCATTACCCGGAGCCACATACAGGCGCTCCGTGCGAGGAGACTGCGAAATCTTCCAGGCAAGAGCGGCTTCGCGGCCGCCGCTGCCAAGCAGCAGTATATTGAGCTTATTGTTATTCATATTCAATCTTGATTTTCAGTTTCGCCCGAGGATTTTCTCTTTCGGCTTCTAAGTTTATATTCTGAGAATTTAACGGTTGATTCTTCAGGAAGTGACGGTCCTTTTCCTACTATCCCCTTCGGGGCTGCATGGCGACTGCCTGCGTGCTTGGCTTGAGGAGTACGGCTGCGGAAGTCGCGGTCGGCACGTGCGGCAAATTCGTCGCGAAATCCGGGCTCTCTCCTTTTTTCGCGGAACTCCGGGCGCGGCCTGCGCTCATCGCGCTCGCGACGGTCATTTCTTTCACGCTGCGGTCTGCGATTCTCACGTCTGTCCTCTTCACGGCGGAATTTACGCACTTTTCCACCTTTGGGAGTGAATGAGCGAGCCTCCTTTTCCCACTCCTTATCGCTCATGTAGCGGCGAGCCTTCTTCTCATCTCCGCGTGGTTTATCATCCTTGACGCTTCCCCCCTTAGATCGGAAGTCGGAGTATGCTCCCGAAAACATCACATACTCATTGAGGTGGCAGTCAAGCGGTCCGTTGTTGAGAGGAATCTTTACCGACGGCTTCAGCCCTATTGCTGAAAAATGCTCATCGCGGTAGCCGAGAATCCATGCATGCCAACCCTTGAAATTATTTTTGAGAGTAGTGCCTATTTCGCGGAAGAGGGTGTCAATATCGTCGGGGCGCAGGCGTTCTCCGTAAGGAGGATTTGTCACAATGATTCCCTCGGGAGCCGGAGCTTCACATTCCTGGAAGGGGAGGCAGCTCAACTCAATCATGGAGTCAAGTCGCGCAGAACGTATGTTTTTACGGGCAATACTCACAGCGTCCGGATCTATGTCGGAGCCTATGATACGACATTCCGGGGTGCGTTCTTCCGAATCGTCATTATATATTTCATTCCAGAGGTCGGCGTCGAAGTCAGGCCACTTCTCAAAGGCAAAATTAGTGCGGTAAATGCCCGGGTGAATTCGGGCGGCAATCAGGGCAGCCTCGGTGAGGAAAGTGCCTGAACCGCACATGGGGTCAAGGAAGTCAACATCGCCGCGCCAGCCGGTCTTCAAAATGATGCCGGCTGCAAGTACTTCATTTATAGGGGCGGCAGTCTGCTCCTCGCGGTAGCCTCGGCGACACAGCGGTTCTCCTGAAGAATTAAGGGAGATTGTGACGCGATTGCCTGATATGTGTACGTCAAGCTGCACGTCGGCTCCGGTCACGCGTATTGACGGGCGGCGTCCGCAACTGTCTGAAAAATGATCTGCAATACCGTCTTTTACTCGATAAGTCACAAAGCGTGAGTGGGAAAATTCTGCCGAATTTACTGTGGAATCAATGGAAAATGTGGAGTCCGGACCCATATATCTGCTCCAGTCTATATCGCGGACAATATCGTAGAGCTCATCAGGATTGGAGGCAGTGAATTTTTCTATCGGTTTAAGTATCTTGAGTGCGGTGCGACAAGCTATGTTGGCCTTGTACATCAGGGCGAGATCGCCTTCAAAAGATACCATACGGTTGCCGAGTTCCACATTGGCGGCTCCGAGAGCAATAAGCTCATCGCGGAGCACGTCTTCAAGGCCGGCAAATGTCTTGGCGACCATCGGGAATTTCTGGGTCATAACTTTAGATTCCATACTTAAGTAAAAGATATTTCGAGAGTACCGGAGGCTGAATCGTTTGAATTCTTATGTTGAGCCCCGGAGTGCGAGGGGAGAGAGAAGGCTTTGAGTTTCTCCTTAAATTTCGGGTCGCGGTTGAAGGCCGGAGTCCTTTCAAGCAGCAGAATCACGTCGTCATTGTCATACTGTTCGGGAGTGAGTACGGCATACTTCACCTTAGCAGCGACTGTATCCTTCTTCTTAAGGGCATCGGGACCATAGACGTCTTCAATCTTTCTTTTGGTTTCCTCACTTTTCTGATGATTCTCTTCAGCCCTGTTTTTGCTCGGATTAAACTCAATAGTCTCCTTACTATTCTTCATTGACTCGCGTATAGTCATAGCGAATCCGGAAGCGAGGATAGTGATTTTTACCTTATCGCCCAGCGAGTGATCGTCAACAAAACCCCATTTCACGTCGATATTTCTGGGAAGACTGCCGGTGAAGTCAGTTATCTCATTGAATTCATCGGTACGTAATACATTTTCAGCCTTACTTGAGGCGCACACTTTGAGCATAAGGCGCTTAGAGGTCTTTATATCGTGAGTCTTGAGCAGGGGAGAGCGGAGTGCATTTGAAATGGCATTGGTGATTCGGTGTTCACCTTCGCCGTATGCAGTGGCAATGATTGCCGTGCCGGAGTCCTTCAGAGTAGTTCGCACATCCTGGAAGTCAACGTTGATGTACCCCTCCTCGGAGATAATCTCTGAAATTGAGCGGGCGGCGTTGGCAAGGGTATCATCAGCCTTCTGGAATGCATTGAACATATTGAAGTCGGGATAAACTTCAAGCAGGTTTTCATTATTGATTACCAGCAGCGAATCCACATGCTCCTTCATCTTGTCCGCACCTTCAAGAGCCTTCTCTACCTTCAACTCGCCCTCAAAGAGGAATGGCACTGTGATGATTCCTATTGTCAACAGCCCGGCGTCTTTGGCTATCTGGGCAATGACGGGCGCGGCACCGGTGCCGGTACCGCCACCCATGCCGGCAGTGATGAATACCATCTCGGTGCCGTCATTGAGAATGGCGCGCAGATCGTCAGCAGAGGCCTCAGCGCATTGGCGTCCTACTTCCGGCACATTGCCGGCGCCGTTGCCATGGGTGATTTCATATCCGAGGCAGAGGCGGTTTGGTATTTCTGACTTGTTGAGGTGCTGCAGATCAGTATTGCATACCAAATATGATACATTGGCTATATCCTGATGATACATATAGTTCACGGCATTGCTGCCTCCTCCGCCTACGCCTATCACCTTGATGATGGCGTTATTCTTATTGTTGGCGAAGTCGAAGCCGTCGGAAGCTTCGTGGTTGTTCCCTGATGGATTGGTATCATTGGCGGCGAAGTCAAAATCCTCTTCCGGATTTAGTCGTCGGGGGTTATTGCTGTCAGTGGGCATTATTGAGTAAGAAAGTGGGGTGGATATATTGATTGTGATTTGGTTCAGATTTCGGGATCATCGTCGTCATCATCATCTGCGCCTCCTCCGAACATGGAAGCAAGGCTTGATTTGAATGTCTCAAATAACCCGGGCTTACGTATGGTATCGGTTTTAGTTTCCTTCTCGGAGTCGGGTTCTTCATCCGGATTTGGCGTGCCGGTGATTGGAATCCCTGCGCGTTCGGGCACCGATAGGCACTCTTCGCAACCCATTGTGGCACCGGCATAAAGCACTGAAATCACCTGTATGCACTCCAGCGATGATGCTTTGGAGTCGGATATCTTGACGTAAGAGGGGAGAGAGCCGGCTCTCACATCCAGACCTATGCGGCGGCTGAGCAGCTGGGGGAAATCAGTGAGGCGCATACCGCCGCCGATGTATACTATCCCGGCTCCGAGGTCAGAGTCCTTCAGCCCGGCATATGCTATCTGCTCGTTGATATTAGCGGTTATCTCCTCGGCGCGGGCCACTATGAAGTTAAGTACATCCGTATTTTTCACTCCCTGAATATTGATGGGCTGAATATCTTCGGAAATAATAGCCTTCCCCTGCTGGGTTTTTATCTCTTCGGCACGCACTTCAAGCAGACTTCCGAGTGCCATAAGATCGCGGGTGATGTGGCGCGATCCTAATGGTATTGTGGAGAAATATCGCAATGTGCCGTCCTTGTATATGGTGACTGTAGTAGTCTCGGCGCCAACATCCACGAGCATACAGCCAAGTTGCTTCTGGTCAGAGGAAAGAATCAGATGCCCTACTGCCATGGGAGTGGCAACGAAGCCGGCCGATTCCAGTCCGAGTTTTTCAACAATGGTACGGATGATATTCTTCTTCAGCTGCGGGCGGCTTACTATCAGGTCATAAGTGGCCTCAATACTGTTGCCGCGTTCGCCAATAGGGGAGATGGTGCTTCTTTTGTCCACACGATAGTCACGCGGCAGCGAGTCAATGATCTCAATAGATGAATCCACTGATGAATTGGCGGCTTCTGTATGAAGACGACTGATTATCTCCCGCGTGATTTCTGTATCCTCCGGCAGCGGGCGTTTCACTGTGGTAGGAATGCTACGCATCGAGCGGCCACTGAGTCCGATAATGAGGCGATCAATCTTTCGAGGCACTACATTGTGGTTATGCTCAAGACGGTCAATGAGGCGAGCTACCTGGGTAGCTACTTCGACGGCATTCTGGATGATTCCGTAGCGCACGAAGTCTGTGATCTTCTCCTGCTCTATGGCCACTACGTCAAGGCTACCGTTTCCTGTGGTCTTACCTACGGCAGCTATTATTTTGGAGCTGCTTATTTCTATTGCAGCTAAATATTTCTCAGTGCTCATTTTCAGGATTCTGTTTTAGAGTGGTTGGTGAGTTATCTGCTTATTAGCGTTATCAGTTGTTATTTGTGGGTTGGTTATTGTTATCAGTCGGCTTAGGCTTGGGGGCTTTATGTTTTTTCTCTGCGGCCACCTGTTCGTATGAGGGAGGCAGGCCGTCATCGGGTACTAAGCCTTCAAGAGTAGCCTCTTCGGGGTCTTCTTCATCCTCAATTTCGAGAGGATGATTGAGTATTGTTTTGTCAGCGCGAGTGGCCACAATTTGCCCCTTGAACTTCACGGATATGGTATCGTAAGTCTCCCAGCCTTTGTATGGAATCACCTCGCGATACATGAGCTTGAGATTGTGGAATTTCGTATCCAGATTCTCAATATTGCCTATATTTATGACGTGGCCGGCAATTCTCGGTATTAGGATTATATTGTCCGGTGAATCCACAGCCACCATGGTGACGAGCTTCGAGAGCATCTTGTCCTGCTTGATGGCATCAATGAGCGGAAGAATCTTACCGGCGGGAAAGTCCTTGGTGAAGTTGCCGGTAGCAACAGGTACGTCAACAAAAAAATTGGGCGTAGCTTCCATCCTTTTGCCATCGCGGTTGATATAGTAAGAACCGGAAGAATCAAATACTCTCAGTTCGGGCACCAACGGCACTACATCTACTCTCAGCTTCCCGGTAGAAGTGAAACTGCACTCTACGGATTCAAAGTAATTAAATTTTTCAAGATACTTCTCAAGAGCGTCAAGATTGATATCCTTGAGGCGCTTCTTTTCGAGGGAAGGATCAAAGCGATCAATCTGCGCCTTTACCCCCGCAGATGTCAGGGAGCGGGAGTTAGAGCGCTTCTCAATCCTGATTTCCACGCCGCTGCATTTACGCATAGAGGCAGCTTCCCCGGCCCATACGGCGGCGAAAGCCGCGTATGCGAGGAGCAATACTAAAACGAGCCATTTTAAAAGCGTCTTCTGCATCCGTGGAGAAGTATATAGTGTATCTATGCGTTAATATTTCCCACGCGTTGAGACAGCAGCCTGCTGAGCGAGGGAAGCATACGGTCGATGTCGGCGGCACCGAGCGTCATTAGAATGTCAAAGTTAGCATTTTTTAGCGATTCAAGCAAATCTTTTCTCTGACAAAGTGTTTTTTCAGCACACTTTACCTCGCGGAAGATGATTTCTGATGTCACTCCCGGTATAGGAAGCTCGCGTGCCGGATATATCTCAAGGAGATAAAGGGCATCGGCTTCTGAGAGGGCATCAGCAAATTCCGGCGCGAAATCGCGTGTGCGGGTATAGAGGTGGGGCTGGAATACGACAGCCACCTTTTTACCGGGCCAGAGCTTGCGAATGGAGCGGATAGAAGCTTTTACCTCATTTGGGGAATGGGCGTAGTCATCCATTAGCACCGGGCCGTGCTGAGCCGAGAGATCAAGAATCTTCTCAAATCTGCGTTTTGCTCCCCGGAAATCCTCTATCCCCTTTCGCGCCTCCTGCGGAGTGACTCCGGCGTATAAGGATGCTGTTATAGCAGCCACGGCATTGTCTACATTTATCTCCACAGGCACACCAAGCGATATGTCGCGGATTGTGGCCAAGGGTGATACATAATCAAAGGTGAGTGTTCCCTCAGCATATCTCACGTTTTCAGCATGGCAATCTGCATTTTCGTCAAAAGCTCCGTAAGTGAGGATTTTTACCTCAGGTCCGGTTCGCGGCTTCAACTTCAGGCCGGTGTGGAGTATTAGCAGGCCTCCCGGAAGAATAAGGGAAGTGAAGTGAGCAAAACTTTCAAGATAGTTTTCTTCTGTGCCGTAGATGTCAAGATGGTCGGGGTCGGTGGAGGTGACGATGGCCACGGTAGGGGAGAGATGATGGAATGAGCGGTCATATTCGTCTGCTTCCTCCACGGTCCATTCGGAGCCTTCCCGGATCACGAGATTAGAGCCTGTATTGCGTAGTATGCCTCCTAAAAATGCACAGCACCCGAGGCTTGACTCATTCATGATATTTGCCACCATGGAAGATGTTGTGGTCTTGCCGTGAGAGCCGGCTACGCAGATGGCTTTTGTAGAACGGGTGATCATCCCCAGCAGGGCAGCTCTCTTGACAATGACGAATCCGCCGGCGCGAAACCATGAGAGAATTCTGTTGCTCTCGGGGACAGCCGGTGTTATTACTACCAGTGTATCCTGAGGATTGCGGAAGGGCGTCGGTATAAGAGCTTCATCATCTGTGTATGTGATTTCCACCCCCTCTTCCTCGAGGCGTGCTGATAGATCAGAGGGAGTGCGGTCGTAGCCGGCTACCGGCTTTCCTTGCGCAAGAAAGTATCTCTCAAGTGCTGACATTCCTATGCCGCCGGCTCCTACAAAGTAGTAGCGCTTGAAGCGCCCGAGATTGAGATTGTTGGCTTTTTCCATGGAGTTCAGGATTAAGAGGGGAATACAAGGGCATCTATTTGGTCGGCAATTTTCTCGTCGGAGTCGGGGAGTGCAAGGGAGCGAATACTCTCGCTCATTGCTTTCAGACGCCCTTTGTCGGCCACGAGTGCAAGAGCTTCATCAGCAAGTTTCTCGCGCGCTTCCGAGTCGGTTACGAGGATTGCTGCACCAACATCGCTGAGGGCGCGGGCATTTTTTGTCTGGTGGTCTTCAGCCACATTTGGGGAAGGCACCAGTATGGCCGGTTTGCCGAGAAGTTCGAGTTCGGAAATGGAGCCGGCGCCGGCTCTTGATACTACGACGTCGGCGGCTGCGTATGCTCGTGCCATATCGGAGATGAATTCTGTCACCACTATCCCCTTCATGCCGCGCGCGGCATCTTTTCCTTTGGAGCCGAAATACTTGCCGGTCTGCCAGATTAGCTGCACCCCTGCTTGGCGAATCTTATCAAGTGCTGAGAGCATGGATTCATTGACGGTGCGGGCACCAAGACTGCCGCCCACTACGAGGATTGTGGGGCGATCGGCGTCGAGGCCGAAGGAGCGTCGGGCATCAATGGGGGAGAGTGAGGAGTCGAGTATATCCTTTCGCACCGGATTGCCGGTCTTTACTATTCTGTCGGCGGGAAAAAAGCGATCCATACCGTCGTAAGCCGTACAGATGCACCGAGCTTTTTTGGCAAGCATCTTATTGGTGACTCCCGCGTAGGAATTCTGCTCCTGAATCAATGTGGGAATTCCGAGCTTCTGGGCTGCTTTAAGAGTTGGTCCGGAGGCATAACCGCCTACACCGATTACTATGTCGGGGTGGAAATCGGTAATGATTTTGCGTGCTAACTTCAATGAGCGCATCAGCTTGCGCACGACTGCTATGTTTTTGAAGAGGTTCTTGCGATTGAAGCCTGCCACCGGTAGTCCTTTGATTGGATAGCCTGCTGCCGGCACTTTCTCCATCTCCATGCGGTCTTCAGCACCTACGAAGAGTATGTCGGCATCATAGCGGCGTTTAAGCGCGTTGGCAATGGAGAGGGCAGGGAAGATATGACCTCCGGTGCCTCCACCGCTTATTATGGCTTTTATTTTCTTCATTATGATGAGCTTTGAAAGGGTTATATAGTGATTTATATTTGTTTTTTCTTACTTTATGAGGCTCGGATTGGCGGCCTGAATATCTTCCGGCAGTTCGCGATGCTCCTTGTGATTGTCGGAGCGATTGTTGCCACGGGCGGCAAATCGGCTTACGGAGAGCATCATTCCCATTGCCATTGACATCACGAGGATAGAAGTGCCTCCCTTGGATATGAATGGCAACGGCTGCCCGGATACGGGGAATACTGAGGTGACTATGCCCATGTGCACGAGAGCCTGGAATACAATCAGCACGGCGCAGCCCATAATCAGCAGAGCCGGGAAGGCGCGCGTGCATCGTGCGGCAATTGTGCCGGCGCGGGCAAGGATTGAGAGATAAAGCACGAGGAGAATAATTCCACCCACCAGTCCGCTGTCTTCCACTACAATTGCAAAGATATAGTCGGAGAAGGCGAGAGGGAGTCGAGCGGCCTCGCGTGAGTTGCCCAGTCCGGTGCCGGTGAAGTGGCCGCGAGCCTGAGCAGCCTTGGAGAGCCACGCCTGGCGGTTTTCGTCGGTGACTGAATCATTCGGGTGCACTCCTTGGATATGGCGCTTAATGCGGCCGATATGGGTCTCGGAGCGGTCCTTACTTGCTTTTTCCGGTTCGCCGTCAATCTGAATTGTATTAGTGATTGAGGTATCAGAACCGGTATTATCATTTTTGTCGTATTTTACAAGATACAACATTCCGCCGAGACAGGCGTATATAAGAACCACAACGAGGAATTTCCGGCCTTGTATTCCTCCGATCAGTAGCATGCTCACACTAACGACCATAAGCAAAACGGTATTAGTGAGTCCATTAATCCATAACACTCCGGCTACCACCGTCACTACGCAGGTGCTGATCACCACTCCCCTGTTGGTGACGCCCTCTTTCATCTGGTTCTTTGCCAAAATCTTGGCAAGAAGGAGTACAACGGCGAGTTTGATGATTTCGGCGGGCTGAATAGTGAAGCCGGGCAATGCTATGGCACGCTGGGCACCGTTGATGTTGGTGCCGAAAAGGGTGGAATAGCAGAGCAGCAGGAATGCAAATATGGCAAATCCCCATGCTATCTTTCGGAAAAACTTATAGTGAATTCTCTGAAAGACTACCATTATACCGGTGCCAATGATAAGCTGGATGGCGTGATTCACCAGAGGACGATATATATGGCCTATCTGAATCTCTTTGGCTGAAGCGGAATAGAGCTCAATGAGGCTGACTACGAAGAGAGTGGCGTAAATACCCCAAAGATAGGGGTCGTAGAGGAATTTCTTCGCAGGCTTCTTATCAGAGTCGGACTTCTCCTTTTTGCGCTTGCGGCGTCGGGTAGTTTCTCCATCGTAGGTTTCGGAGATTATGATATCTTCGTTGAAGACAGGGGATTTAGGCATAATTATCGTTGTGGCTGTGATTGTGGGCGTTGAATAAAAAAGTAAAGAGAGATTATTCTCCGGCCATTCTGCGCACGGCATTCTTGAATAGTTCTCCACGATTTTCATAGCTTGTGAAGAGGTCAAAGCTTGCGCAGCAGGGTGATAGCAGCACGGTATCGCCTTCGGAGGCGAAGTTGGCGGCAGCACGGAGTGCATCGTCAAGAGAGTGAGTGTCGGCAATCATTTCTACGCGTGAACCGAAGAATTCGAGCAGCTTTGTATTATCCTTGCCCATGCATACTATGGCTTTTACTTTGTCTTGTACAAGTGCTTCGATTTCTGTATAATCGTTGCCTTTGTCTTTACCTCCGAGTATTAGGACGGTGGGTGTGGTCATTGATTCGAGTGCATACCAGGTGGAGTTTACGTTGGTGGCTTTCGAGTCGTTGATGTATCTGACGCCGTCGACTGTGGCTACGTATTCAAGGCGGTGTTCTACGGCTTCGAAATTCTCCAGTGCGGAGCGAATTATTCCGGTGTCGGTCTTGAGTAGAGTAGCAGAGAGTCCGGCAGCCATGGAGTTGTAGAGGTTGTGAAGTCCGGAGAGTGAAAGGCGGTCGCGCGGTATTTCCCAGATAGCTTCGGGGGTTGTGAATCGCACCACGCCGTCTTCTACATAAGCAGCTACACCCTCTTGATTAAATTCAGAGAAGGGGAGCTGAATAGCTTCTATCTGTATATTGGCAATCTGTCGGCGAATGACAGGATCGTCGTTCCAGTATATGAAATAGTCGTCAGGCCCTTGATTTCTGATTATTCGGAATTTTGCAGCCACATAGTTTTCCATTTTGTGGTCATAGCGATCCATGTGGTCGGGAGTTATGTTGAGCATCACGGCTATGTCTGACTTGAAGTCATACATATTCTCGAGCTGGAAGCTTGAAAGCTCTATGACGTAGACGTCTCTGTGGGTGGTTGCTACCTGTAGAGCCATGCTTTTGCCAACATTTCCGGCCAGGCCTACATTGAATCCGGCTTCCTTAAGGATGTGGTAAATGAGTAGCGTTGTGGTTGTCTTACCGTTAGAACCGGTGATGCAGACCATCTTCGCATCAGTGTATCTTCCGGCAAATTCTATCTCTGAGATAATGGGAGTGCCCATTTCGGATAGCTTCTTTACTAATGGTGCCGTGGGAGGAATGCCCGGGCTTTTGACTACTTCCGCGGCATTGAGTATTAGCTCCGGGGTATGGTGTCCCTCTTCCCATGCTATATCGTAGGAGTCGAGAAGGTCTTTGTATTTTTGCGCTATCTGTCCGGCATCGCTGAGGAATACGTCGTATCCTTTCACCTTTGCGAGAACTGCTGCTCCGGCGCCGCTTTCACCGCCGCCGAGTACTACAAATCTTTTCCGGTTGGTCATATTAAGGGAGTATTAGAATTAACGGATCTTTAGAGTGACGAATGTGAGAGCGGCCAACAGTAAGCCAACAATCCAGAATCTTACTACAATTTTTGATTCGGGAATAGGGGTGATCGGACGCTGGATGAGAGCATCGATTCCGGCGTTTCCGGCTTTTTGATAGTGGTGATGTAGCGGAGTCATCTTGAATATTCGTCTTCCCACTCCTGTCTTTTTCTTGGTCCACTTGAAGTAGACCACCTGAAGAATCACAGAGAGGTCTTCAAGGAAGAAGATGAGGCAGAGCAGTGGAATGAGCAGCTCTTTGCGTATGAGGATAGCGAAGACTGCAAGTATGCCTCCGAGGGTGAGTGAGCCTGTATCGCCCATGAAGACCGATGCGGGGAAGGCATTGTACCAAAGGAATCCAATGAGAGCGCCAATGAATGCAAATGCGAATACGACCATCTCTTCCGATCCCGGGATATACATGATATTGAGATATTTGGAGTATATCACGTTTCCCCCTAAATATGCCATTATTGCGAGTGCGACTCCAATTATGGCTGAGGTTCCGGCGCAGAGTCCGTCAAGACCGTCAGTGAGGTTGGCACCGTTGCTTACGGCCGTCACCACTATTATCACTACTACTACGAAAACTATCCAACCGAGAGTCTCGGCTGCGTGTTTGTCCTTTACGAATGACGTGATCCACTCGTAATTGAAGTTATTGTTTTTGACAAATGGGATGGTGGTCTGCGGGGATTTGATGTTTTCCGGCTCGTGGAGCACCTCTATCTGATGGTTCTGCATATCGATGACTTCCACGTTCTGTCGCATTACTATCTGTGGGGAGAGCCACATGGTTAGTCCCACGATGAGGCCAAGGCCAATCTGACCTGTGATTTTATACTTTCCTTTCAGCCCCTCCTTGTCGTGGTATTTGAGCTTGCGGTAGTCATCAAGGAATCCTATGGCACCCATCCATATGGTGGCCACGAGCAGGAGAATCATATATATGTTTGAGAGATTGCCGAGTAGCAGGCATGGCACCACGATTGCCGTGATAATGATAATTCCTCCCATTGTAGGAGTGCCGGTTTTTTTCATTTGTCCCTCAATACCGAGATTTCTTATCACCTCACCGACCTGCATCTTCTGAAGGCGGCGTATTATGTGCTTGCCGAATATTAGGGCTATTATCATAGGGAGGGCGAAGGCTATGCCTGCCCTGAAGGTGATATAGTCCATGAGCCTTGCTCCGGGAATCCCTGAGTCGTGGAGGCTTTGAAATAGTTGATAAAGCATAGTGGCTTAAATTGATTTAGGGTTTCTGAATCTTGAAAGCCTCAGCTACTACTTCTTTGTCGTCGAAGTGGTTGCGGATGCCGTTGATTTCCTGATAAGTCTCGTGTCCTTTTCCGGCTATCAGCACCACGGCACCGGGGTTGGCGAGGGAGCAAGCCGTCATAATTGCCTCTCGGCGGTCGGGGATTGAGATGGTGCGTCGCAGGTCAGGTTCTGAGAGCCCCTCCTTCATGTCAGCAATAATCAGCAGAGGGTCTTCGGTGCGGGGATTATCGGAGGTTAGGATAAGGCGGTCGGAGCGGCATGCGGCTTCGCGAGCCATGATTGGACGCTTTCCGTGGTCTCGGTCACCGCCGGCGCCGACTACGGTGATGATTTCGCCGTCAGGCCCTACAATTTCGCGAATGGTATCCAGTACATTGACTAAAGCGTCAGGAGTATGGGCATAGTCCACGATGGCTGTAATGCCGTCAGGGGAGCGGAAGGTCTGGAAGCGACCGGCCACCGGGATTAGACGACTCATATTTACGAGAACCGACTCGGGGTTGAATCCGGAGAGTATGGCAGCGCCATAGACTGCTGTAAGGTTGTATGCGTTGAAGCGTCCGGTGAAGTTGACTTCTACCTCATGGCGATTGAGTGCCAGGAGTGTGCCGTCAAGTCTTGTCTCAATGATTTTGCCTCGGAAGTCGGCTTCGGAGCGAAGCGAGTAGGTATATTTGTGCGCTTTTGTATTCTGGAGCATGAAGGCGCCGGCCTTGTCGTCGGCGTTGACGAGTGCGAAGGCATCGTCAGGAAGCATGTCGAAGAATTTTTTCTTGGCGCGCATGTAGTTGTCAACTGTGAGGTGATAGTCGAGATGATCGCGGGTGAGATTTGAGAATATTCCCCCCTTGAAGCGTAGTCCGGCGATACGCTGTTGCTCAGCGGCGTGCGAGCTGACTTCCATAAATGCATAGGAGCATCCGTCATTGACCATCCGGGAAAGGAGCTTATTGAGGGTCAGGGGGTCAGGTGTGGTGTGTGAGGTTGGAAGCGCTTGGTCGCCAATATAGTTACAAACAGTTGAGAGAAGTCCGGCCCGGTGACCCTCAAGTTTTGCCATTTCGTAGAGGAGAGTAGCAGTGGTTGTCTTGCCGTTGGTGCCGGTTACTCCTACGAGAGTGAGCTTAGATGACGGGAAGTCATACCAAGCAGAGGCGAGCAGGCCGAGTGCCTTTGCGGAGTCAGCCACGCGTATATAGGTCACGCCTTTCTCGTATGAAGCCGGTAATTCTCGGCAAACGATTGCTGCGACATGTGCCGATGCTACCATAGGTATGTATTTATGGCCGTCGGTAGTGACTCCCTTTACAGCTACGAATAGGGCATCTTTGCCGGCTTTTCTGGAGTCTGAAATAAGGTCAGAGATATTTTTATCGGTATCTCCTATTATCTCTATTGTGTCGATATGGCTCAGCAGATCTGAGAGTTTCTTTGTCATATAAGAATTGTTTTTCGGGTTACTATATTATTAGTAATCTTATTTCCTTAATTTTTGAGTTTGAGTTCCACTTTATCACCGCGTCTGAGCGGGGTTCCGGCTTCCGGGGTCTGTCGCACTACGGTGCCACGACCTGAGATGGTGACTCTCAGGCCTTCCTTTTCCAAGATAGCAATAGCAGAGCGGGAGTCGAGTCCCACAACCGACGGTACAGTTCCCTTCTGCATTTTCTCAGGCTCGCGGTAGAATTTAGCAGACTTGATACCGAGTTCTGAAGGGAGTCCCTTTATGTTTTCGCCGCGTGTAATAACTGGCACTGTGGAGGTTTTGCTTTCGGTGTATTGTTCAGCTGTGTGTCCGAATTTGCCGCGAGAATATAGCTTAAGCGCTATATTCTTGAGCACCTCGCCGGAGGTGCCGGCAGCGCTGTTTCCGGCGGGGCATTTTATAAGCACGATGCAGGAATATTGCGGGTTGTCATATGGGAAAAAACCGCAGAATGCGAGGCGACGCTTGCTCTTGTCGTAGCCTTTGAGGTCTTCTTCGTAAGGATAAGCCGTACCGGTTTTGCCGGCTATCTCTACCCTATCGTCCTGGAGTTTGCGTCCGGTGCCGTGCTTACCCCATACTACTTCGCGGATACACTCTTGCACCTTGCGGGCGGTCTCAGGTGAACATACACGGCGCGTAGCGTGAGGAAGTTCACGCATATTTCCGAATTCGTCGCTGTATTGAGTGGCGATATGAGGAGTGACAAAAAGGCCGCCGTTGGCTATGGCGTTGTAGTAAGCGAGGGTATAGATAGGGGGAATACGGGTGTTGTAGCCATAGGTCTGTCGGGCGAGGTCGAGGCGGCGCGCGAGGAGAGTAACGGGGCGTCCGAACATCACAGAGTCGAGGCGATTGATTACCGGCACGGTCTCATTGCCGATACCTGACTTCATCGGTTCGAAGAAACCAATAGACTCGAGGCGGTCGCGATATTTCTCCGGGTGATCGCCATAGCGGCGAAAGAGTATTCTGGAAGTGCCGGTATTTGACGACATTTCCACAACCTGCTTCACGCTCTTGACAGCCGGTGCATGGGGGTCGGAAGTCTGCATAAATGGGCTGCAATCGACCATATCATTTACGCTGTTGATAGCGCCGTCCTCAAATGCAATCATAATGGATATTGGCTTGATTACAGAGCCCGGCTCCACACCCTCTACGGCGCGGTTGAGAGCTTCGCCCCATTCGCCGTTGTCGAGTCTCTGCACATTGGATAGGGCCTTGATTTGGCCGGTCTTGACCTCCATGAGAATAGCGCATCCCCATTCTGCATTAGCCCCTTGACACACCTTTAGCAGCTCCTCTTCCAGCATATCCTGGATGTCAATATCAATAGTGGTGTAGACGTTGTAGCCTCTCTGTGGATATTTCACGGGCCAAAGGGAGAGTCCCTGGGTCATTGGCACAAGTTTCTGAAAGCCGATTTTACCGAAGAGATAGCTGTCAAGGTCTTTCTCAATGCCGGAATATCCGTGGCGCATTTTGTCGGCTCCGACAGTTACGCGCCCTACGCTGCGGCGAGCCATATTACCAAAAGGATATACTCGCTGAGAGCGCTCTTCGTAATATAAGGGATGCTTCTGGCCGCTACCTTTAATGCGTCTAAAGAGAGGTGCATTCTTAAGGGAGTCGTATTCTTCAAGGGAGGCTCCTTTCTTGACGAGCGAGCAGGGAAATCGATCTTTTCTTTTCTTATATAAGAATTCTCGGCGCAGGCGAGTCTTCCATGATTTTTCTTCTCTTTCTGCGGGAGGAAGTGAGGCGAGATTTGAGGGTTTGGGATAGTGCTCGTCAAGATACTCAGCCAGGGAATCAAGTGACTCAATGGGCACTTTTTTATTTTTTTCAATAGTTTCAAAAGCGGGGTGGGAGCAATCAATCCAGATGTCGAAAACTTTTACGTCGCAGGCAAGCAGAGCGCCGTTTGAGGCATATATATTGCCTCTTACGGGTTCTATGGGGTCAAGTTTCTCATATAGTCCCTGCGATTTCTTTTCCCATTCGCTTCTCTCAACGACTGTGGTCATGAATAACTGATATATTATCCCGGCTGCAAGTGCAAGGAATAGCAGTGATATAAGACCGTATCGAAAGAGTATATGAGTCTTGTTTTTATTTCTATTTTTTTTACCTGGGGCCATTGATGCGGTGAGAAGTGTTACATATTAAGTGATGGTGGAAAGCGGTTAATTTTGGTTATCGTAAATTTCGTATGGAGGTTTGTCCTGATATTCAAGATTAAGCCGGCGCTTACGCACGAGTTCCTTCATTTCGGATTCTCGAATCAAAGTCATATATTGTGCCTTTTCGCTGATTTTAAGTGATTTTGCTCTTTCGAGTTCAATTTCGAGCTGCTTTATCACCTGCATATTTGTCTTAGTCTTATATCTCATGCCTATAAGAGAGAGCACCACGATAATTAGTGCTACCATGAGCCAAGCGTTGCGGCGAAAAATTTCGTATGATATAGTGCGTCCGGAGCGGAGGTCTCGCATTATAGAGCGCACAGACCAATCCTGACTGTCAGATTTCCGGATGTCAGTGTTGTCGGGTTCGGTGGATGTTTTTTTGTTTTTCTTTTCAGACATTTTGCGTTAGAATGATGAAAGGGCGTTTTTGCTGATGAAGAAGTATGGGAGAAAGGATATAATGTCAAAGGTCGAAATGGATGTTTATGCCGGGCGTCACCTCTCGTGCTTACCGGCCAGTTCCGCGACACGCAGTTTAGCACTTCGTGCCCTCGGGTTCTGTTCAATCTCTGCATCAGTAGGGGTAATGACCGGTTTTCCGGGGAAAATCCACGGTGAGAGGTTGCGACCATAAAAGTCGGTCATTCGCTCCCCTTCAATGTTTCCGCATTTGAGGAAATTCTTTACCATGCGGTCTTCAATTGAGTGGTAAGTGATTACAGCGAGTCGGCCACCGGGGCGAAGCAGCGATACGGTGGACTTGAGGAAGCGGCTGAGAGCATCCATTTCGCCGTTAACCTCTATGCGCAGCGCCTGAAATACCTGGGCAAGGTCTTTTTTCAAAGCTTTTGGATTGAGAGCCGGCTCAGCGGCTTGAGCGAGTGCTAATGTGGTATTGACCGGGTGCATGTCACGAGCCTTAAGAATGGCAGCCGCTACACGGTCGGGACGGCGCAGATCGGTGAATGCCTTCAGCAGTGCGGTAAGCTCTTTTTGGTCAGTCTCGGCAATGATGTGGGCCGCCGTGCGTGGCGCTTCCTTATTCATGCGCATATCAAGGGGTGCATCAAATCGAAAAGAGAATCCGCGGTCGGCCGCATCGAAATGATGAAATGAGACTCCGAGGTCGGCGATGATACCGTCGATTTTATCATGACCGTAGAAACGCATGAAGTTTTCTATATATCGGAAGTCGCCGTGTACAAATGTAAATCGGGGATCGTCGATAGCGTTGGCGCGGGCATCTTTGTCGCGATCGAAACCGTAGAGTCTCCCATTCTCTCCAAGGTGTGGAAGGATGAGACGGGAGTGTCCGCCGCCACCGAATGTGGCATCGGCATATACTCCGTCAGGGCGTATATCAAGGCCTTGTATTGTTTCGACGGCAAGAGCCGGTATGTGATAGGTTTCGCTCATCGGCAATAGATAATTCTTCCAGGCTGTAAAGTTAGTTATTTTTGTAAACAGTTTACAAATATGAATGCTTAAATTTTCATAAATCAGGCAAAAAACTTATCAACAGTTTTTTGCACATTCAGCCTTTACGATGTGACAAAATGGCTTTTTGATATGCTTTGAGGGTGGCTCGTGTGAAATTTTCAGTTGAGAATCGGCTTATGTGAATCCTTCTCTTCTCCACTAATCGGGACTTCAATTCCGGTGATGAAGTAATGGCCATGATAGCTTCTGCCATCTGCGAGGGGTTGTCGGGGTCAACGTATAAAGCTCCTTCTCCGCCGGCTTCTTCGAGGCAGGAACCTTTGGCGGCAACCACCGGGGTTCCGGTGGCAATGGCCTCTACAATTGGTAATCCGAAGCCCTCGTAGCGCGAAGGGTAGACTACAACGTCGGCTGCTTTGTTGAGTGCCGGAAGATGCTTGAAATCAACGTTGTTCAGGTGGAGAATGCGCTTACCTACACCTAATTCGATTGATAGCTCCTTACACTGTTGCAGATAGCCAAGGCGGTCTTTCCCCACTACGACCAGCCGGTATTTTTTTGGAAGTGCCGCTAAAGCGCGGATGGTGAGTTCAAGGTTTTTACGCTTTTCGATGGTACCGACCTGAAGGATATAATTGTGTGGTAGAAGATATTTGGTGCGTAAGAAATCAATGTCTTCATCTGTGACCGGGCTGAAAAATTGTGGATCAATCCCCTGATAGACTACGTCAATTTTCTCTTCCGGGATATTATAAAGCTCGATTATATCGCGTTTTGTGCATTCACTGATTGCTATAATCCGGTCACTGGCACAGCATGATTGGCGGTATTTGAAATCGTAGATTTTTCGGTCAATGGCCTTGTATCCGTCGGGAAACCGTCGGTATATGAGGTCGTGCATAGTGACTACTGATGGTACGCCGCTTTGACGGATGTTTAGCGGAAGTTCGTTGCTTAGGCCGTGGAATACGTCGAGTCGGTCGCGGCGTATATTGTAGCTTAGTATAAATGATCGCCATATTGCGGCAGCGGCGCCTTTAAGCCCGGGAGAAATGAATGATGTATTAGCGAGTGACTCAATAGTGTGCAATCGAGGATTAGAGTTTTTGTCAGGGGCATACAGAAGCATTTGAGATTTGGGTAAACGCCGTGCTATTGCTTCAATTGCGAAGCGTGAAAAATTGCCGAGACCGGTCATATTGGCTACGGCACGTTTTGCATCGAATCCTATGTGCGTTATCTCGATATCCGACATATTTTATACTTCCGTTTTGAGTCAGCTCTCGTATGCTCGGTAAATAAAAAATCGTGCAAAGTTAACAAAAACTTACTAAATAACGGGCGTAGCATCTTCATCAATGGGTGTATTTTTTGCTTGATCATCTTAAGTATTCACTTTAATGTAGAAGGCTGTGCCAAAATTGAATTGACACAGCCTTCCAATGATGGATGCCGGCTCTTATTGCCTGATTATTTTTTTTACCGCTTTTCCCTGGCGCATAATGTAGACACCGGGGCGGAGTGATTCTATATTTTCGTTAACTTTCTGCCCCGTAAGATTGTATATTTCTATGGGCAATTCCGAAGTGTTGTATTCGGTCAATTCATCAACCGAGGAAGTATAAGCCACAATATTTTTGAAATTCTTCCATGGTGATGTTTCTCTGAATTTGGGTATAGCGTCTTCGATAACGTAGAGGGTAGCGTCAGAATAAACAGAATTTCCAAACGCTT
>CAYNNV010000005.1:0-23918 GCA_964398625.1 uncultured Sangeribacter sp.
AATTTTAACTTTCAATATGGCTACAAAAGAAAATTACGATCAAGTATACAAACTAATCAACGAATATCTTACTGACGGAGTAATCACCGAAAGAGAACGTAAGGCTATACTCAGGAAAGCGGAAAGGCTCGATCTTGACGTAGAAGAAATTGACCTTTACATCGATGCCCAGGTTCAGAAATTGCAAAAGAAAAACGGGGGAATAATCGCTCCACCGATTCCCGTTGCGACAAAATCCAAAACCCACGTATGCCCCTCCTGCGGTGCGAATCTACCGGAGATAACCGACAAATGCCCCTATTGCGACAGTTATATTTCGCCTACTGCCAGCCGCGAACTTGATGAGCTCATCAACAAATTGGAGGAGGCTCTTGTCGAGCTGAAATCCACTACTAATTTTTCGCGCAGCATGGCCAATATTGAGCGATATACTCGCAAAGCCCGCCTATATTACAGCAACAACCCAAAAATCAAAGATTTGCTTAAAGATATAGAGACAGAAGTGCCGATAGCCAAAGGTAAAGCACAAAGACGAATAATATGGAATTGGATTTGCAAACATCCGGTTCTTGTTGCATTCATACTCCTTGTAGTTATCACTTTTGTAGTATCATGCTTTTCAAAAGAAGGAGGTATAATAACAGGATTTTTGGGATTTTTTGTTTTCATTGGTTTCGTTGCATCCAGAGAATAAAATTTAGGAACGGCCGATATTATAGCCCCTTCCTTTTTCGCTCTTTTCTTAGTTCGAGAATTATTTTGTAATTTTACGCTCCAATTTCACCCATGGGAGTATGGTAATCGTCAAACGCCTGCATCTCTTCATACTGAAGACTTTTCTTCCCCTCTTCGCGATGACATTCTTCATCGTGCTCTTCATCGTATTGATGCAGTTCCTTTGGAAATACGTTGACGATCTGGTGGGTAAAGGACTGGAGCTTTCCGTGCTTGCAGAGCTATTCTTCTATGCCGGAGTCTCAATGGTGCCAATGTCGCTACCCCTGGCTATTCTGCTGGCATCGCTTATGACCTTCGGCAATCTTGGTGAGCGGCTAGAGCTGACAGCCATGAAAGCATCGGGAATCTCGTTGGTGAGGGTAATGGCTCCGCTGATTATTTTTATAGCCGGAATATCAGTCGGAGCATTCTTCTTTCAGAACGAAGTGCTCCCGAAGGCACAGGTTAAGATGTGGACGCTCCTTTTCTCAATGCGTCAGAAATCGCCTGAACTGGAAATTCCAGAAGGTGTATTTTATGATCAAATACCGGGCTATAACCTGTTTATATCTTCAAAGGACAGAGAGACCAAAATGCTCCACAATGTAATGATCTACGATGTGAGCCGCGGAGGTGATAATGCCACTATTCTCCTCTCTGACTCTGCCCGACTCGCCTTCACCAAAGATATGCGCAATCTATATCTGCATCTTTGGGTCGGTGAGCAATTCGAGAATCTGCGTGACCAGCAGAATCTTGACCAAAATGTACCGTTTCGGCGTGAGGAATTTGCTGAAAAACAGGTCTTCATACCATTTGACAACAACTTCAATCGTCTTGACGACCAGACCATGCGACAGCAATATGTAGGAAAAAATATTGCTGAGCTTCGCCATACCATTGACTCCGTAGGGCGACGCGTAGATTCAATAGGCGAAGGCTATGCCAACGTACTGAGAAGCCAGAAGATAGGCGGAGTAACCCCTGAGATTGACAATACAACTCATCGGCCCCTTCCCTACAAGGCTGTCACGATGCCCAAGAAAATACCTGACCTCGATTCTATACTTGACGGTCTTGCCTCTGTGGAATGTGAGAGGCTGTTAGGTCAAGCAGTTATGGCAGCGGCCAATGTTAAGAACGACTATGAATTCAAGTCAGCGGCCATGAATGACGACCGCTACTCGATGCGACGCCACGAGATTGAGCTGATTAAGAAATTCACACTCTCGGTGGCTTGCCTGGTATTTTTCTTCATAGGCGCGCCACTCGGTGCCATTATCCGTAAAGGTGGTTTCGGCACACCCCTCGTGATCTCCGTATTGCTCTTCCTTGTATACTACATAATTGATAATACGGGCTATAAAATGGCACGTGACGGTCATTGGAATGTATTCCTCGGCATGTGGCTTTCAACATTGATTCTTGCTCCTCTCGGCATATACGTCACTATTAAGGCGATGAACGATTCCGCAGTATTCAATAAAGATGCATATATGCGCATTATCCGCCGCATATTCGCAATTCGGGAGAAGAGAAATGTGGCTATGCGCGAAGTCATACTCGACGAGCTTACTCCCGGGGCTGCTGACTCCATTCTATCCTCCCTCCATGCCGGTGCTTACAATATTCTTCGCTCATTTAAAAATCTTCCCGGCTACAGCGCTTACTTTTCAGGTGCTGTGACAGTGGAAACTCTGCGAAAGTTTTCCGCAGCACTTGAAAACGGAATCAATACGCTCGGCAATAGTCGTGACTTCAAATTCATCATGCTGCTAAGCCGATATCCCGTGCCGGAAATTCCCGGCCTGCTCAATCCGACACGATGGAATCCCAAACTCACTGCAACTATGAAATGGTGCTTCCCCGCCGGTATTTTGCTTTACCTTGCAGCTATATTCTATATCTTACGATTGAGGCGCGACATGGTATCAATAATGTCAACGTCCACACTTGCAAGCGCTTGTCTCCACCGTGAAGACGAGGAAGTGAAATCAAATAAAAAATTCACCGATGCATTCCTCCTCGGAGAATACATTCTTCGCAAATCATATAAACCAAAGATTTCATATTCCTACTACTGGAAGAAAGAGAAGGGCGACACATTTGACTATCTCTTGATAGAGAGCACTCTGGCCACAGAAGCTCTTGCCTCAGCCTATTATACCGACAAGATTTCCCGGTCAGCATTCGGGAAGCAGCCCATATACTTCAGTCCCTTCTTCTCTGCTTCAGGCTATTCTAACCGCACACGCCGTATTTTGATGCTTTGTTACCCGATCGGCGCGTTGCTTTGGCTTGCTTCAATAATTACGCGCACTACTTACTATCTGCGTCTGGATCGAATTTCATCAATCCTCACAGATCGCAAAAAATAAGGTTGCGCCACGAGATTAAAGTTGGAAATAGTTACATTTTCCAATACAGCTATTTTTGTAGCTTTATCATCATCAAATGAGATTTTTTTGCTAACTTTGCAATTAGTAAGCAACGGAGAATAATTGACCGTACAGGTAAGTATATTCAAGATAACGTACCCATGGTCTAATACACCGTCCAATTTATTTTAACATCTATATATCATGAATCTGTTTGAAAGACTCACTATGCAGGCGAAGCTCAATCCGCAGCGCCTCGTTTTGCCCGAAAGCACTGAACCCCGTACTCTTACTGCAGCTGATCAGGTGATCGCAGAGAAGATTGCAGAAGTCACATTCATCGGAAATGCCGAAAATATCATCGCCACTGCCGACTCTCTCGGCCTTAAGAATATCGGGGCGGCCAACTTTATCAATCCTGAAGATGAAGCCTATATTGAGAAATATGCACAGCTCTTCTGCGAACTCCGCAAAAAGAAGGGTATGACAATAGAAGAGGCTCGTAAGAAAGCCAAGGATCCTCTGTATCTCGGATGTCTTCTCATTAAGGCCGGAGATATGGACTGCATGGTGGCCGGAGCTCTTTCTCCCACATCTGCAGTACTGCGCGCAGCATTCCAGGTACTAAAGACCAAGCCCGGAATATCAGTAGTATCGGGCGCTTTCATCATGCTTCTTCCTGAAAACTGTCCTTACGGTCAGGACAACATGCTTGTCTTCGCCGACTGCGCCGTTGTGCCTATGCCTACTACCGAAGAACTTGCACAGATTGCTGTATCCACAGCTCAGACTACTAAAAATATTGCAGGTCTTAACCCGGTCGTAGCCATGCTCAGCTTCTCAACCAAAGGCTCTGCCGAGCATGAGCGCGTTGACGTTGTGCGCAATGCTACAGAACTCGTCAAGCAGATGGATCCGTCTCTTACAGTTGACGGCGAGATGCAGTCCGATGCAGCAATTGTGCCCACAGTAGGTTCTTCCAAGGCTCCCGGTAGCCCTGTAGCAGGCCATGCCAACACTCTTATCTTCCCCTCGCTTGAGGTAGGAAATATCGCATACAAGCTGGTGCAGCGACTTGCAGGTGCAGTAGCCGTTGGTCCTATTCTTCAGGGCCTTGCAGCTCCCGTAAACGACCTTTCCCGCGGTGCAACCGTAGAGGACATTGTTAAGACCATTATCGTAACCTGCAACCAGTCAATAGGAGAAAAGAAACAGTAATTATTTGTTGAAATAATAATATCCATGAAAATTTTAGTTCTCAATTGCGGATCTTCTTCCGTAAAATATAAGCTCATAGACTCCGAGAGCCACGATGTACTGGCTGAGGGCGGAGTGGAAAAAATCGGTCTTCCTGACTCATTCCTAAAATTCAAGCGTCAAGACGGCACAAAGGATACCATCGTAACCGAGATGAAGGACGCAAAGGATGCAGTCAAGGTAAT
This sequence comes from uncultured Sangeribacter sp., assembly GCA_964398625.1. Classification (GTDB taxonomy): domain Bacteria; phylum Bacteroidota; class Bacteroidia; order Bacteroidales; family Muribaculaceae; genus Lepagella. Next base: position 4,538 of record CAYNNV010000005.1, read on the forward strand.
TCTTAATCTTCTGACAGATGAAAAAGAGGGTGTAATCAAAGACTTTAGCGAGATCGGTGCAGTTGGCCACCGTGTGGTTCACGGCATGGAGAAATTCTCAAAATCCATGCTTATCACTCCGGAAGTAAAGGAGATGATAAAACAATGCTATCCTGTAGCACCACTTCATAATCCGGCAAATATGGCCGGTATTGATGCTGTATCAGCAATTCTTCCCGATGTGCCACAGGTCGGTGTATTTGACACTGCTTTCCACCAGACTATGCCTGCCAAGGCATTTATGTACGCACTTCCCTACTCAGCATACGAAAAATATGGTGTGCGTCGCTATGGATTCCACGGCACCAGCCATCGCTATGTATCACGCCGTGCTTGCGAATTCCTCGGTCTCGACTATGATAAGCAGCGCATAATCACCTGTCATATAGGCAATGGTGCTTCAATCACTGCCATTGAAGACGGTAAGAGCGTTGATACCTCCATGGGGCTTACTCCCACAGAGGGACTTATGATGGGAACCCGTGTGGGCGATGTTGACCCCGGAGCCCTCGTCTATCTGATGCAGTGTGAAAATCTGGATGCTTCCGGATTGGGCAACCTCATCAATAAGCGTTCCGGCGTGGCCGGTGTATCAGAGATTTCATCTGACATGCGCGACATTGAAGATGCTGTTGCTGCCGGCGATGAAAAGGCTAAACTCGCTCTTGAAATGTATGACTATCGCATACTCAAATACATCGGTGCATACGCAGCAGTGCTCGGCGGTGTTGATGTAATCGTATTCACCGGAGGAGTAGGTGAAAATCAGCTCTCTACACGCGAAAAAATATGCAAACAGCTTGCATTCATGGGCGTAGACTTCGATGCCGAAGCCAACAATTGCCGCGGCAAAGAGGTGCTCATCACCAAGCCTGACAGCAAGGTGAAAGTTGTTGTCATACCCACCGACGAAGAACTCATGATCGCGCAGGACACAGCTGCCATCGTTGAGGGCAAGTAATCATCAAAAACTATAGAGAGATGGGGATCGTAAATGGTCGCCCATCTCTCATCTCACTCCTATTTTCCCCAATTAAAGATTTTTTCCTATGATTCTTGATGCAGTCACGTGGAATGCCGACCCCGTAATATTTTCTCTCGGTCCCTTAAGTGTGAGATGGTATGGACTTGCTTTCGGTATAGGGTTCATCATAGGCTACGATCTTGTAGCACGAATGTTCAAGCACGAAGGCGCTCCCGAAAAATGGCTTGGGACTCTCCTTATATTCCTTCTCGCAGGCACTGTGGTAGGAGCCAGACTCGGCCATGTATTTTTCTATCAATGGGATTATTACAGTCAGCACCTCTCGGAAATTCCAAAAATTTGGGAAGGTGGCCTCGCAAGCCATGGAGGTACTATCGGCTGCATTATAATGATTTATATCTTCTCGTGGTGTGTGAGCAAAAAGCCTGCATCCTGGACTTTTGACAAGATTGTAGTGCCGACAGCTCTTGTAGCCGCGCTCATCAGGCTCGGTAATCTCATGAACTCAGAGATCTACGGAAGAGTTACCGACCTTCCCTGGGGCTTCATCTTCATTCGCAACGGAGAGACTCTCCCTCATCATCCCACGCAGCTATATGAAGCGCTCTGCTATCTCGTGCTTTTCGTGCTGCTGATGTGGATGTATTGGAAGAAAAATGCGGAAGAACGCCCGTGGCTACTGACCGGCATTTTCTTCATAGGAATATTCCTGCCCCGTTTCCTGATAGAATATGTCAAGAACGTGCAGGTGTCTTCAGAGGTAGAAATCATAGCAAAATATGGCATGAATATCGGCCAGATGCTCTCCATTCCTTTCGTAATCTTAGGGGTTGTGCTTGTGATTGTGGCAATGACAAGACCGAGACAACACTGGGATTTTCCAAATCAATTCTACAATCCTGTAGAAGACAAGTCTAAAAAAAGTAGGTATCAGAAATAAGTGAACCGTTCTATTTTTTAATAGCTGCTTATGAAATCCTCCGCATCTCAGTCTGAAAGTTCTAACCATATCAGCGAGAAGCTTTGGAACAGTCAATACATAAAAGCAATGGGAGGAAATTTCCTCCTTTTCTTTTCCTTCTATCTTCTCACTCCGCTTCTTCCCATATATCTTGACGCTCAATTCAAGGCAGACAAAGACACTATCGGCTTCGTACTGTCAGGATATGTGATAGCCGCCCTCATAGTCCGGCCATTCAGTGGATTTATTGTAGATAGCTTCGATCGCAAGAAGGTACTAATGATTAGTTTTTTAGTATTTTTTGTCTGCTTTACCGGCTATATAGGTGCAGCCTCAATACTATTTTTTGCACTCATCCGCACCATCCACGGCATTCCCTTCGGAGCAACCACAGTGGCAAATTCAACGGTTGCAATTGATGTGCTTCCGTCAGCGCGACGCAATGAAGGAATAGGCTATTATGGTCTTAGCAATAACCTTGCCATGGCCTTTGCTCCATCCGTGGGAATATGGATATATGGCCTCACCGGAAATTTTGAATTATTATTTTGGATTTCTCTAATCACCTCTCTGCTTGGATTCATCTGCGTTTCGCAAATTAAAATGCCCTATAAGAGAGAGGTCAAAAAAGATAAACTCAAATTTTCACTTGACCATTTTTTCCTTACTCGCGCATGGCTCTTGGCTGTCAATATAGCATTTTTCGGTCTTTGCTGGGGAGTGATGAGCAATTACGTAGCAATATACGGGCAGGAAAAACTCAATATCACCGACGGCACCGGATTATTCTTTATGCTCCTTTCAGCCGGGCTCGTGATTTCAAGACTCCATGGTGCGTCATCGCTGCGCAAAGGCTACCTCACCCGCAATTGCATACAAGGACTTATGATTAGTGTCTGTGCCTATACACTGTTTGCAGCATCAATCAATGAATATACATATTATATTTCAGCTCTGCTTCTCGGACTCGGAAACGGTCGAATGTATCCGGCATTTCTGAATATGTTTATATCCACAGCACGCCACGATCAGCGAGGCACAGCCAACTCCTCTATCCTTACATCATGGGATATCGGTATGGGACTCGGTATGCTCGTAGGTGGCATTCTTGTTGAATACTGCGGCTACGGCACAGCCTTTTGGTTTACCGCCGCCGTCCAACTTTGCGGCACACTTCTCTTTATCATAGCCACCCGCCGCTTCTTCCGCTCCCGTAGCTTGACCGACGCGAAATAACCGGCATCATCATTAACGCGAGTCTACCTTTCCGGCCCGCTTTCGTCAATTTTTGATTTTGGTTAGCGCCTACTAATGCGCTTTCTAAAATGTTGCTGTCCGATAAAAATAATATTTTATTGTACCATGCCGACCCAACAAGGAGCTGCCTCGCACGGCACAAGAAATGTGCTGCAAAATTAAAGCGTGACTACGCAATCTATCTGCGCAGCCACGCCCGTTCTAATATTATATTACTACATTTTTGGGATTCACTGCTTTATCCAAGCAGCCGGGAATCATTTTATCCTTATCTTCTTCACCTTGCCTGCAGTGCGATAAATATAAATACCGGGAAGAATATTATCATTTCGATTTATTCTCAACCCGGACAGAGTGTATAACTCTCCATTTATCTGATCAGCAGCGATTTCCTCCACTCCGTCATATTCAATGACGATGATATCGCACGAAGCAGTGAGAAAAGTGCCATCAAGAGTCATGGCAGTAATCACTCCGAGCCCTTTGGAAACAGCAGTCACATTTCCATACTCATCCACAGTCACAACGCTCTCATCAGAGCTTATCCAAGAAAGAGATTTATCAGTAGCGTTTTCAGGAAGCACCTCAGCCGAAATAGTGGCTACTTCACCCTCCTCAAGAGTCAGAGATTTGGGAGAGACAGACAGAGAAGAAACCGGTGTAGGAACAACAGTAATCTCCGCAACAGCCTGAATCCCATTGGTCGTCGTGGCAGTAATGGTAGTTTCTCCAAGAGAAAGCGCGTTTACCGTACCCTCGTTGTCCACACTCGCAACAATCGGATTAGAAGAAGTCCACTGAATTGTTTTGTCAGTCGTAGTGACAGGAGCAATAACCGCTACAATATCCAGTTCATCGCCTACCTGAAGTTCCGCTTCTTCCACATTCAGAGTCACGCTCTCAGCAAGCGTTGGAATTACTTGTATAGTGAAAATAGTCTTAACACCTGAAGCGGCTTCCACCGTTATGACCGCAGTGCCGACAGATATGGCTGTAACCGTCCCGTCGGGAGCAACGGAGGCTTTGGTTGGGTCAGTTGAAATGAATGTCAATGTCTTATCCGTGGCATCCTCAGGATTAATGATCACAAGAATTTTGAGCTGTTCGGTAGCCTTTAACTGAGCTTTTTCATCAGTAAGCCCCATTGAGGTGTAGTCAATTGCGAGTGAAGTAACCGGTATGTCAACCGTCACATTACAAATGGCTGAAACACCATTTGATGTGCGGGCGGTTATCACAGCATTGCCGACTCCAACTCCGGTTACTTTGCCGGCCTCATTCACAGTTGCTACTTCTTCATTTGAAGTCGTCCACGTAACTGTCTTGTCAGTTGCATTTTGTGGCTCAACTTCAGCCCTCAACGAAGCAGATTTCCCAACGGCAAGATAGAGCCGGGAAGCCGAGAGTTGCAACGAGGTGACTTCAATCGGGACAACTGTTACTCTCGATGTCGCACTTACCCCATTATGGGCTGTTGCGGTTATTTCAGTCGTGCCTACAGTCACGCCTGTTACCTTGCCGAAAGCATCAACTCTTGCGACAGAAGTGTCAGAGCTGCTCCAAGTAAGGGTGGTATAAGTAGCATTGGAGGGATAAATCACTGCATTTAGTGTTGTTGATTCTCCAATATTAACAATAGTTGCTGCCGGAATAGAAATTGATGAAACGGGCGTTGGAAGCACATTCACACTCACGGAAGCTGAAACGCCGGACTTTGCCCTTACCGTTATTACGGCTGAGCCCAATGCATTTGCAGTGATAATACCATTATCCGAAACAGTTACAACTGTAGAATTAGTAGAACTGTAAACGAGTCTTTTATCTGTAGCATCATTCGGGCTTACAGTGATATTCAAAGCTCTGGAATCGCCTACATGCAAATCACCAACTTCAGCTATCGAAAGAGAGCTGACCGGTCTTACAACTGTCACATTGCATGTTGCCGTCAGACCATTAGTCGTTGTGGCAGTAATGGTAGCCACACCGGTCGCTTTTGCAATTAGCGAACCATTATTATCCACACTTACTATCTGCGGGGCGGAAGAAGTCCATACAATGTCGGTTTCTGTAGTGTTTGAAGGGTAAAGAGTGGCTTGGAGCGTATAAGTACTTCCTACGTTCATTTCCTGTTGGGAATCCATACTGATTGACGTAGGATCAACCTGACCTATATATCGGATGATTTTAAATCTGCTCCAACCGTTAGCACTTTTATAGGCATTTACCGACCCGCGCGGTACGCTCAAAACCCCATACGTAAGGGTTTCTTCAGAAAACGGATTCACACTTCCCCCTGCTGATGGAGGAAGTGATGCTTCACAAGTCACACTCGTCAGATTGCATCCCAAGAAAGCATTAGAGCCAATTTCCGTTACAGAAGAGGGGAAAGTAACCGATGAAAGCCCGGAACAATTATTGAAAGCCTTTTCACCAATCTTTTTCAAAGTTTCCGGAAATACGATTTCGTTAAGCCCATAGAGTCCGTAAAACGCACTCGAAGCGATCTCGGTAACGGTATAAGAGGTTTGAAGATTCTTCACCGTCGGGGGCAGGATAATTCTTCCGATATTATCGTTGGCAAGATACGTGGTTCTGACAACCTTAGCCGTCCTTGTCCCCTCATCAAATTCATAATAAATCTTGTCAATAGCCGTGATAGCACTTGCCGGCAAAGCCGTAAGCGCAGCAATCATTACACAAAGGGTTATGAAATAAAAACGTAGTTTATTCATAAATTCTCACAAATTAAAAAGTTCCGTTCACTCAATATTTGATATAAATATCATCTACCTCATCATTAATAATCACGACGCGTACTTCGCATCTTAAACCTGTCTCGGGCGTTAAACAGGGCAGTATTGAATCGTACCGGGGTTATATAACAATTACATCGAATCTTGTCGCCTGTAGTATTATCTATTGAGTAACATTCTATTGGATCTCCCAAATTAGAATATAGTTGGTATCTCATACCACCCTCTTCCCCTTTCCATTCAGAAGTCCATTTACCAACCGGATCACCCTTATCGTTAAATTGACCTTTTGTAACATTTCCAAATTTGTACCCTGGAGCATTCCAATCATACACTTCAGCGTTATCTATTATGAGCAAATAGTCTCCAACAAGATGACCATCTTGCCACGTCGCTATTAATGTATAGTTAGGGTCTTTAGTTGTAAAGTCAAACCTTCCTTTTGGTTCATTGTCTTTTATCGTGATTGTATAAGTATCATTTTCATCACCATAGAAGTAGGCTGGACCCTCCATTTTGCCAATATCTGAAAATGTATATTTTAGAATTTGATTCTTATAAAAATTTTTAATTCCAATAGGCCAGGGACCTTTCCAAACCCACTCGCCAACTTGATAATTATTATCGAAATTGCCTTGTGCTGTTAACTTCATTTCTTCATAATTGATATTCTCAAGTCCACTATATTCATCATCTAATAAATTTTTAATTGATTCCTGACTTGCTGTAAATTTAAAATCACCCTGAAAAATTCGAGTGCCGTCAGGAGCATCTTTATAAGTATACTCCGCTACACCCTTAATATCGTTTATTGAAAATGGACCTGAATATTTTTTAAGCTCTTGAGCGTTTACCACTTGAATACACCCCGACATCATTATTAATAATGAAATGGAGAATTTTATAACTCTTTTCAACATTTTAATTACATATTTTGTAAATTGATAATTTTTAAAATTTCTGTGAACAAAATTACCGCATGTTAGTAAGAGCGCAGGCACTGACTGTGGTTCGATTTGGTTCGATTTTAGACTTTTTAAGAAATCAACCCTTCTAAGGAAATTTATTATTAAGGAAGCCGGTAAGAAAGTAGCACTTAAAAAGAGCAAAAATAGCAACGGTGGTAAAATTTATTTAAGGTAGTGCTAAGAACTAAAAAAGGTCAGGTTTTTACATAAAAAAACTTGACCTTTTTATTTCAGTATTAGCTTAAATCTTGGGGCTCAAATCTTGTATCTTTGCCATTTATAAGCAGATGGGCGATGCAAGATTATCTGACGTCAACGATACGTCCGAGGGTATCAAGCTGCAGCTTTGCTGCCCCGGGATAGCCGCGGTCTATGTAGCTCACGTGGTACCAGTTTTTCTTAAGTACTTGAATATCGCCTACTGAAGAGCCACCGCGAGGCTCATCAGTAGCGCCGGTACGGAAGATGGAAAAGTCATAGCCGGAGCCTCCAATATTTTCAGCATGGCTTCTGCGCATTCTCTCCAGCACATTGGCTGATATATGTTCTTTTATATATGAATCTACGCCGGCGCGCTCCACAAGCACATATTCCATATAGAGCTTGCGGATGACGGATAAATTTTCTCCTATTCGTCTTATAGAGTCGGCCCGCAGAGAATCGGCAATGGCAATTGAGTCAGCACGCGCTATTGAGTCAGCAAGGGAAGCAGCGCGAATTGAGTCAAGCGAGTCAGCCTGCATGATTGCCAAGCGTACAGAATCGGAATCGGCTTTTCTTTTACTATCAGAGCCTGAGGTACAACCTCCGATTATTGCCGAGGCTGCCATTAGGAACGCGGGAATTAACGATGAATATCCTCTTTTTACTTTCATCATATCTTCATTCAGAATTTACCAACTTGTACCGCCGCCTCCGCCGCCGGTCATGCCTCCACCGAAACTTCCTCCGCTGAAGCCACCGCCGCTACCGCCGATACTGCTACCTATGGCGGCTCCGGCGACTACTGCTCCTGTATTGGAACGCCGCGGTATTTTGTAGTGCTCAATATGGTCATCGCCGCAGTATTCGCAGCGATATCGTCTTTCTCCACGTCCGGCATAGCGTGTCGTAGGGGGCAGCATTACCGTATCTGAGACAAGATGACGAGCCATTGTTCCGCATTTGTCGCACCGTGAAAATTTAGATTGATTCATTATGAAAGGCAGTCGCTCCACGGCGTGACATTCAGGACAAACCCACACGTCGTAGTCCACAGAGCCGAGGCGCTCCTCAAGATCCTGAGCCTCGTTTAGCAGGGAATTGTCTTCCTCTTCCGAGAGTTTTTTCATCTTATGGCCGCAGGCCGGGCATATCCGCGGCTTGCGGCGGTAATGCCGTGCAAGAAACCATGCAAGAATAAACCATATCAGACCTGCACCGAGTGAAAGAACAGAAAAAACACCGAACATAGTTATCAGCGATTTCCAGTTAAGCGCCTTGCTATAATTGTCTCTATTCCGCAATTCCCACGCATTATACAAAAACGCAAATGTTGACAATGCAAATATCAAGGCTGCAAAGCCGAAAAGATAACCTTTGATCTGATCAAGATCAACATCATCACCGGCATCGTCATTATTATACTTCGACTTGATTTCCTGAGCATTTTCCGGATCTGAAATAATTTCAGAATAGGAATTAACGGCGTCAATAATAGCTCCGTCCACATCACCGTTTCGCATCTTTTCGTTCATAGTGGCTCGAGCAATCTTTGTAACATCAGCATCCGGAAGAATTCCTTCAAGACCATAGCCGGTGATAACCTTTGCCGTGCGTTGATCCATCACCACAAGCATCAGCAGGCCATTATCCGTATCTTTTTTCCCAATTTTCCACTTCTCAAATAGCCTCGTACCAAATTCAAAAGGATCATCATTACCGATAGACGGAAGCAGCACGACAACAGCCTCAGCACTCGTATCATCCATAAGCTTACGCAGCCGTGCATCAACAACACTCCGGGCTTCATCGCTCATTATTGACTCCGGATCTGATACGAATTTATTGCGGTCGGCCAGATGCACGGAAGGCACATCGTCAATACCGTATTCACGTTCTTGAGAATAGGCCGACAAATTTGCCGACAGAACAGCAAAGAAGAAAAATAATATTTTGATAATATGCTTATTCATAATTCTTTATTGATTATACAGCCGGTAAGGAATGACCGTTGAGTTTACGATAAAGGTCGAGAGCATAGACATCGGTCATTCCCGAGATATGGTCAAGTACACCCTGTATGCGCTCAAATACATCATCAGACCGTATGTCATATTGTCGAGGTACCATTGCAAGGATAAGTCGAGACGAATTTTTCTCCGGCTCCATCACAGCATCAACGAGAGCTTTAATCAGAAAAGTCATAATACGATTACCGGCAACCTCGACATTCATCACATCCTGACAAAAATAAATCTTATCCCACGCAGTAGCGGAACAGCGCTGATACCCTTCTGCAAGCAATAGTGGAAGCCCATCGACAAGAGAGCCTTCCATCTTCCCGGCAAGCAGTTCCTCTTCATGATCAGCAAATACCTCGGCGCATCCCTCCACGAGAGCTCCTATCACACACGAACGAAGATAAGCCACCTGCTCGTTAGGATCGTCCAGAAGGGCAAGAGTATCACGCATTCTAATCTTCTCCTCTTCCTGAAAGAAAGATAGGAAAAGAGTCTTCACCTCGTCAGTGGGAAGAATCCTCAACCTGTGGGAATCTTCGATGTCCATTATCTGATAGCAAATATCATCAGCGGCCTCTACTATATATACAAGTGGATGCCGAGCGTACTTACCGGGCGCCGTCTCCGGAATACCTAATTCTTCAGCTACTCTTCGGAATATATCCTCCTCACTACTGAAAAAGCCGAATTTTCCTTTCGCACCGGCATGGATTGAAGAGTAAGGATACTTCACAATTGAGGCAAGAGTGGCGTAAGTCATTGCAAATCCACCCTCGCGACGTCCGCAGAATTTATGAGTCAGAAGTCTGAATGAATTGGCATTACCTTCAAAGTTAACCAAGTCATTCCACTGCTTTTCTGAAAATCTATCCTTAAGGCGGCTACCTTCTCCCTCTGAGAAGAAGGAGCTCATAGTCTTCTCGCCGGCATGACCGAAAGGAGGATTGCCAAGGTCATGACATAGGCAAGCGGCAGCCACAATTTCCTCCATAGCCCTGAGATTTCTCACTTCTTCCTGAGAATACTTAGCTGCCATTCTGTCAAGCGCAGCATTCGCAAGGGAACGTCCTACTGAGGAGACTTCAAGGCTATGGGTAAGACGATTATGCACGAAGATACTTCCGGGTAGTGGAAATACCTGCGTCTTGTTCTGCAACCGCCTGAAAGGTGACGAGAACACCATTCTGTCGTAATCACGCCGAAAGTCACTCCTACGCTGCCGACGGGGATCATGATAGCGCTCCATGCCAAGGCGCTTATCAGAGAGCAGTCTGCTCCACTCCATGATAGCGGGTGTGGATATTATATTCACGAGTTTCAAAATTTTTTTCAAAGATAGTAAAGGCTTTCAAGATATGCAACAATTTTTTACTGATTTATAATATTGCGGCGATAAGGGCGTTTTAAGATTGTAATGCGTTACTACAACTCTCATATACCGACGTCGAAATATTCCGCCATGATCTTGCGTGGCGCAATATTATGTACTTTTTTAATTATTACTTCCTTCGCCGGTTTTGCGCAACGTAACGACAAGATTCTCAACCGACCATACGCTGACTTTAAGCGCATTCACCTCGGATTTTCCGTGGGAATGCATTTACAGGATCTAAAATTCACACACAATGGTTTCGTCACTGACGACGGCCAACAATGGTATTCGGAAGTGCCTTCATATAGCCCGGGATTCTGTGTAAATGTTCTTGCGGACCTTCGGCTTCACAGCTATTTCAACCTCCGCTTCTCTCCGGGCATTTATTTCGGTAATAAAGTGGTGGAATTCCGCGATTACACTTCAGGACTTAAGGAGCGACAAAACGTAAAAAGTGCCTACGTAGTGGCCCCCATAGACCTAAAAATATCGGGAGACAGACTTCATAACACCCGTCCTTACGTCACTATAGGGGGAATGGCTGCATTCGATGTTAGCAAAAAAGGGAGTGATTTCTTGCAGTTTAACACATCCGACTTTTATCTTACTCTCGGTCTGGGATGCGACTTCTACCTTCCATTCTTCAAGCTGAATCCGGAAGTGAAGTTTTGCTTCGGTCTCACTGACATTCTGCGCCATACTCGCCCCGACCTGATTGACGATCCTCAGACATTTAAAATTACAGAATCGCTGAAGAAAGTCAAATCAAACATGATAGTCATAAATTTTTATTTTGAATAAGATACGCATCTCAATCAAGGCCAATGACACCATTTAAAGCAAAATATATTATCAGACTGATACTGCTGATGACTTTAATGGCTTCATCTGCGGCGCACGCTCAGATGCAAAACGACATTCAGCTCACCCAATACTCCTTGATGCCAACCTACTACAATCCCGCAGCCGCAGGAGAATCGGAATATCTCCGCATTCGCGGCGGGGCTCGCTTACAGTGGCTTGGTATTGAGAATGCGCCCAAATCTTTCCTTGGTTATGCTGATATGCCGGTTAAGATAGGAAAGAAAAAAATAGGTGTAGGAGTCGGCATAAATCAGGAAAGTCTTGGTTTGTTCAGCAACTTAGGCGTTGATATTCAGCTCTCCTATTCCTTCAAATTTCTCAAGGGAGAACTTTCAATCGGAGTTGAAGGAGGTTACTTCAATCAGAAATTCAAAGGTTCAGAAGTAGTGCTTCCCGGCGATGATGACTATCACCAGAGCACAGACGAGGGAATCCCGACATCCGACGTCACAGGCAATACCTTCGATATAGATGCAGGCATTCTCTATCGCCATCCCAAATTCTATCTCGGCATTTCCGGCAGGCACCTTCTCCAACCTCACGTGCGCCTTGACACTGAAGGGTCGGAAGTATCGGAGACCGGTGGATTTGAGACCGAACTGTCAAGAATAGTTTATTTTATCGGAGGATGCAATATTCCAATAAATAATACGTTATTTGAATTGCAGCCATCCTTTCTTGTAAAGACAGATTTCAAGAACTTCACAGCCGAACTTACGGCTGCAGCAATGTATAAGAAATTCCTGCGCTTTGGCGCGTCTTACCGTTGGAAAGATGCTGTAGGAGTCCATATAGGCGTCAATATAAAGAATTTCATTATAGGCTACGCTTATGAATACCCGCTATCGGCAATCAACAAAGCCAGTTCCGGCAGTCACGAACTCCTCGCCGGCTATCAGCTCAAACTTGACTTTTCCGGCAAAAACAAAAATAAACATCGGTCAATCCGAATCATGTAGCAGAATAGAAGAATATGAAGATAACTCAGAATAGACACAATCACTCCTTAACCAACAGCGGCCTACGCGGAGCAGCAGCCTTCATGGGCGCAATGTGCCTCTCGGCCGCATTTGTCTCCTGCATGTCTTCACGCTCCGGAAGCAGCGGCGGAGAAGTCACCGGCGTAGGTGGAAGCTCTTTCTCTGAGCCTACTCCTTACGGCATGGTGCTGGTAGATCGCGGAGCCTTCCGTATGGGCACTGCTGCCGATGACTCTGTATGGGGCACTAAGGCTAACGACCGCGGTGTATCTATCGATGCCTTCTGGATGGATGAGACTGAAGTAACCAACTCAAAGTACAAGCAATTCGTATTTTGGGTGCGTGACTCAATCATCCGTGAGCGCCTTGCCGACCCGGCATACGGTGGAAACGAGGCTTTTAAAATTGAAGAAGACCGCGAAGGCAATCCTATCAAGCCTTATCTGAATTGGAACAAGGCTATTCCTTGGCGCAATGCCAACGAAGACGAGATGAGGGCTATTGAGAGTGTATATCGCACTAATCCTATCACCGGGCGTCGCGAGCTTGATCCGACTCAGCTTAATTATCGTTACGAAATATATAATCACACCGAAGCCGCAAGGCGTCGCAACAGACTTGACCCTTCTCGACGCGAATATAATACCGATATACCGGTATCCGATGAGCTCCCAATGATTTCAAAGGATACAGCTTACATAAACGAAGACGGACGCATAGTACGTGAGACAGTAACACGCCCGTTGACGGGAGATTTCGACTTTCTCAACACCTATATAGTCAATGTCTATCCTGACACCACATGCTGGATCAATGATTTTGACAATGCATATAACGAGCCTTATACCCGAATGTATTTTGCTCATTCAGGCTACAATGATTACCCTGTAGTTGGTGTGAGCTGGGAGCAGGCCAATGCCTTTGCCAATTGGCGTACCGACTTCCTGCGTCGCTCTTTGGGGCGCGAAGGTGTATATGTAGAGCCTTACCGCCTTCCTACTGAGGCTGAATGGGAATATGCCGCGAGAGCAGGTAATTCCGAAAGCGCCTATCCCTGGGAAGAAACTCTGCCTATGGATGAACGCGGATGCTTCTACGCCAACTTCAAGCCTATGGACGGTGACTTCGTGCGCGACGGCCACATCATTACTTCACGCGTAGGCACATATCAACCTAATGACTTCGGACTGTATGACATGGCCGGCAACGTGAGCGAATGGACTTCTACAGCCTATAACGAAAGTCTAAACCGAATCACTTCCGACCTTAACCCGGAGTATCGCTATGATGCAGCGCCGGAAGATCCTTATAAGATGAAGCGTAAAATTGTGCGCGGCGGTTCTTGGAAAGACGTGGCACGCAATCTTCGTTCTGACCTACGAATGTGGGAATACCAAAATGAGCAGCGCAGTTATATCGGATTCCGCAATGTGCGCTCTCAGATCGGATTTGCCAAAGGTACCGGCAAACGAAGCAAAAAATAAATACCGGATATTTCATTTCATAATTTTAACATAACCCGCATCTATGGGAAAAAATAAAAAGCGCCTCAACGGCGTGGCACGCTTCCTGAAGGGTGCCTTCGGCCAGCGTTTCTTCAATTTTACATATTCTATCGGCGCAGCCGTCGTAATCCTCGGTGCCCTATTTAAGATTCTTCACCTTCCCTGGGGTTCGGAACTACTCTGTATCGGTATGATTACTGAGACAGTAATGTTCGTGCTGACCGCATTTGACCGTCCTCCCAAGGAATATGCCTGGGAAGAGGTATTCCCGGTGCTTGAATCCAAGAATCCTGAGGATCGTCCCAATTTCGGCGGATATGTATCCGGCGGCGGGGCTGCATATTCCGGTGAAGATGGAGAGGAATCGGAATTCGATGAGTCAGAGAGGCATCACGCCCACTATGCTGGGCCGCACACTTACGGCTCGGCCTACGCACCGCAACCTGCGGTCTATCCAACCGCTCAGCCTGTAGTCACAGGTGAGGAGGGAGGAGAAGCCATGGCTTCTCAAGGGCTTGCAAGCGCTCCCATCGTAGCCGCTTCTCTCTCTGCAGAAGACACGCTCTCACTGCGCGACAGCATACAGAAGATGGCTGTAGCAGCTAACCAGATTTCAGAACTTGCAGAACTCACAGGTGCAACTAAGGAATATCTCAACGGTATGGCCGGTATTGCTGAACAGATGAATCAGCTCAAGGAGACGACTGTAGCACTGAATAACGTAAGCTCTGTACTTCTTGATTCTTACCGAGCTATCACAGAAAATTCAGAAAAGATCACCGGTTCTTCATCAGGTTATGTGGAGCAGATGGAAGATCTCAATCGCAACATCGGCGGTCTCAATACAATCTACGAAATTCAGCTCAAGAGCATTTCCTCGCAGCTTGAAAGCATTGACCGCGTGAACCGCGGGCTCAAGGACATTCGCGATATGTATGAGAAATCGGCTCACGAGAGCTCTCACTATTGTGAAGAGACACAGAAGATGGCTCGCTATATGAAGCAACTCAATCAGGTCTACGAGAAGATGATCACCGCTATGACTATCAATCTCTACAACCCAATGATGGGAGGGAATCCCGGAACCGGAGGCAATGCCACTCAGCAGCCTAATCCCTTCCGTGATCCTTCGGAAGACGTGACTGAATAATTTATTTTTAATCCTGATTTTATCTAAATCAATATAATATCACAAGCCAATGGCAGGAGGAGGAAATAACGTACAAAGAATGTCGCCGCGTCAGCGCATGATAAACCTTATGTATATCGTGCTGACAGCGATGCTCGCCCTCAACGTCTCAAGCGACGTGCTCAATGGCTTTAAGCAGGTGCAGCTGTCGCTTCAGCGATCAAGCGACAACCTGAGCTCCAAGAGCGAATTGCAGTTCAAGTATCTTGCTGACCTATATAAGAAGAATCCCACTAAAGCGAAAGTGGCCTATCAGCAAGGCACGGAACTTTATGAACGCACGGCAGCCTTGTATAAGGATATTGAGGAATATAAAACTCTCATTGCCCGACAGACAGATGGGCCGGGTGGCGACTACAATAACATTCAGAATACTGAAGACCTTGAGTCAGCGGCTGCAGTGATGCTGAATCCGGTGACTCACAGGGGCAAAGACCTCCGCATCAAGATTGAAGAATATGCGGAATTTGTTGGCAAGCTTATTCCTGACGAGGAAAAACGCAAGGCTATCAATGAATTGCTACGCACTAAGATGGATCACGAACCCGGATCGCTTGTTGTGCCCTCGTGGGAAGGAAAGATGTTTGAAAATATGCCTGCCGTAGCATCAATCACTCTGCTTACCAAACTGCAGAATGATCTTCGCCACGCAGAAGCAGAAGCAATGACTACCCTCATCAACAATATTGATATAGGAGATATTCGTGTTAATTCACTTGATGCGTACGTCATTCCAATCTCAAATATGATTATGAGAGGGGGAAAATATTCTGCCAATATTGTTTTGGCAGCCATTGACACCACTCAGCGTCCTACTATAGTGGTTAACGGACAGAGAATCACCAATCCCAAGGGTCTTTATGAATTTACGGCCACATCACTTGGCACCCATGAATTCAGCGGCTATATTGAAGTGGCAGGACGCGACGGCAATCTCATCAAGCGCCCATTCCGCTCAAGTTATACTGTGATAGAGCCTATGGCTACTATCTCGCCTACGATGATGAATGTACTATATGCAGGTATTGACAACCCTATAAGCATCTCTGTTCCGGGCGTACCCATGACAGCTGTGCAAGCATCAATGACTAACGGGTCACTCACCCGCAACGGAGATTCGTGGGTAGCTCGTGTGAGCAATGTTGGTGCAGAGGCGGTTATTACCGTATCGGCTGATATTGAAGGTCACTCAACCTCCGTAGGATCAATGACCTTCAGAATTCGCAAATTGCCCGATCCTACTCCATATCTTGCTGTTAAGGGAGGAGAAGGAGGAACTACTCACTATAAAGGGACTCCTCGGCGCATATCCAAGGGAGCACTTATGTCGGCCTCCGGAGTTGGCGCGGCTCTTGATGATGACATCATCAATGTGACATATACAGTAGTATCATTCACTACAATATTTTTTGACCAAATGGGTAATGCAATACCTGAAGTATCAGCCGGAGCACACTTCTCCGAGCGACAGAAGGAACAGTTCAAGCGACTGAAGCCCGGAAAGTCATTCTTTATTTCTAACATCAAGGCTAAAGGTCCCGACGGTATTACACGCGATATTTCGCCGATGGAAGTAGGTCTTAATTAACAACAAGGAAAAATCTCAAGATATGAAACTCAATAGAACGCTAATTTTAACCTTTGCACTCGCCATAGCCGGTTCGTTTGTCTTTGCTCAGGTGCAATCCGGCCAAGGAGTGAGAAAACGCGCAAAAACTGAAAGGAACCGCCGCGGAGCACAGGAATCCAACAGCGGCACCGCCACTGTGAGTGGAAGGATGCAGAATTCACATTCATCATCTTCTTCTCACGATGCCGACCTCGCCTGGATGCGTGAGATATATCGTGAGATAAATCTTGAGAAAGATGCAAACTTCCCCCTGTATTACCCGGAGGATGTGATAGACGGTCAGGAAAACCTCTTCCGTCTAATCTTCAGGCTTGTGGTATCAGGAGAACTTCCCGCCTACGAATACCTTGACGGTCGTGAAGTCTTCACTGACCAATATAAGATAAAAGTGGGAGAAATGCTGGACCGCTACGGGATATACTATACAGGCTCGGAAGGAAATTATAATATCGAAGAAGCTGATGTGCCTTCCGGTCAGGTACTCAACTATTATATCCTTGAGCGCTGGGAGTTTGACCGGCGTTCCAACCGCATGACTACCAAGGTAGTGGCTATCTGTCCCGTTCTTAATAAAATTGGTGATTACGGTGGTGAGGCTCGATATCCACTTTTCTGGGTGAAATTCGATGCTCTTCAGCCATATCTTGCGCAGCAGTACGTATTCCTTAACGATGATAATAATCTGCCGCAATACTCACTTTATGATTATTTCAATCTTGGTATGTATGACGGCGATATTTATAAGACTAAGAATTTGCGAAATCTTTCAATGGTTCAGATGTATCCTGATCCGGACGAGAGAAAAGCTGCTCAGGACAGCATAGATCGTCGCTTGCGCTCATTCGGCGACAATCTGTGGGTTCCCTCACGTGAGGAATATCTTGCAGCTAAAGCTGCGGCAGAAGAAGCTGCGGAGGCCAAGCGACTTGCTGAAGAAAACCCGGATATTGCAGAGCGAGAATTGAATGACTCTACTGCCGGTGACGACTCAGCCAAGGAATCTCCCCGTCAGTCTGTAAGGTCAAAGCGCGCGACTAAAAAGACCACAACAACAACTACAGCTAAGAAGACAACTAAGAAGTCGAAAGGACCTAAACTCTCATCGCCTTCGTCATCATCGGGTAATGAACCTAACAGTTCAGCCTCGAAATCGGTACGTCGTCGCAAACGCTGATATTAGAAATTCTCAAGAGTCTACGTGAATCGCGAGCCTTTCTCCATAGTAGTCCCCGTCTACAATCGAGCGGATCTTGTAGTCCGCACTCTTGACAGCATCTATGCTCAGACCTATCGTCCTTTGCATCTGATAGTTGTGGATAACGCTTCAAGCGATTCCACCGCCGATACAGTTAGAAAGTGGGCAGAGAATAAGAATGACGCAGGTTTCAGCGTGACACTCGTATCCGATCCTGTGTCCGGAGCCGCACATGCGCGTAACACAGGATTGGCGGAGGTGTCGACTAAATGGATGTGTTTCTTTGATTCCGATGACTGTATGCGTCCGGAACTGGTGGAGAAAGTGATGCATACAGTTGAGGCTGACCCAACACTTCAGATTGTAAGCTGGCCAATGCTTTATCACAGCATTGATGGGAAAGAACGAATGCTTCCAAATCGCAGTGGCGATACTTTAATCAATCATATTGTGCACTGCACTCTCAGCACCGACAGATTTGCCATAAGGACTGATTTTGTGCAAAGCTCAGGCTGCTGGAACTCACGGCTAAGAGGGTGGGATGACTGGGAATTGGGTATACGTCTACTCATTGATAATCCCCGGATAAAATTTCTATCAACCCCATTAGTAGACTATTATGCCACGGAGGATTCTCTGACAGGACTTAGCTATAGTGCAAGAACAGGGGTTTGGGAGGAGGCGGTAAGATATGCAGCTGAATCTATAACCAAATCACGAAGGAGCGACAAAGGGAGGCTTCTGCGTATGATGCATTTTCAGAAATGCGCCCTCGCCGGCCGTTATGCTTTTGAAAAAAGAAACGACCTTGCTCTCCCTCTACTTGAAGAAGTGAAAAATGACCGCTCGCTTTCACACCTTCACAGGCGCATCCTTAAGCTGGTATACAGAATGCACGCCAAGGGGATACGCGGAAGTTGGTATGCAGCATATTGTTTTCTATAATCATATTCCTCGGCGGCTATGAAGATACTCTTTCTTGGCGATTACTCCAATTTCCACGCCACTCTTGCAAAGTACGCGAGGCGCGCGGGTCACAGCGCCACCGTCATCTCCGACGGCGGAGGTTATCTTCATACGGATGCTGACATCACCCTTATCCGTCGTAGCGGTAAATTGGGCGCTGCCGCTTATTTAGCCTCAATCATCAGAATGCTACCCAAACTGAGAGGCTACGATGTGGTCCAGCTTATCAATCCCCATTTCTTTAATCTTCGTCCTTCCAGACTTAATCCAATTTTTGATTACTTAAAACGCCATAACGGTAGAATATGCCTGAGCTGTTGCGGCTCAGACGCAATTTACGCCGATGCGTGTTTCAGAAAGAAGATTTTCCCTTACTCAGAATTTACCATAGGAAGCCTCCCTACACCTTGGGTTGAACAGAACCGGACTTACTTCATGAAGTGGTTTATTCCTGAAGTGATAGGATATACGCGAAAGGTTTATTCTGATATAGAT
>CAYNNV010000005.1:23928-34072 GCA_964398625.1 uncultured Sangeribacter sp.
GATGCAGCATTTTCGGCACTTTATGAATATGATGCCGCAGCCCGCCCGCTGCTTGGAGATAAGTTGATTTATACCGGAATTCCTATTGATATGGAGATGATCACATCTGCACCTGCTTCTGCTGAAGTGATACCGCTTAAGCTCTTCATCGGCATCAGGAAGGAAACTGCCCTCTTTAAGGGTACTGAACTGCTGCATTCTCATGCGATAAATATGGCTCGTGAATATCCTGAATTAATCAGTGTGGAACGCGCTGAGAATATGCCTCTCAAAGATTATCTTGCGGCAATGAAGAGAGCGGATGTGGTTGTTGATCAGCTATATTCTTTTACACCCGCTACAAATGCCCTTCAGGCAATGGCTATGGGTAAAATAGCCGCTTCAGGTGGAGAAGAGGCTTTCTACCGATTTATCGGCGAGGAGAATATGCGCCCCGTAATCAATTTATCACCGGCTGCGGCAAATCCCCTTGAGCCGATACTCACTCTTGCTGCAGACACGGAAACTCGCCGACGGCTTGCTGCTGAAGGCCCGGAGTTTGTAGCTAAGCATAACAATGCCTCGTTAATCACGGCTAAATTCTTAGAGAGATGGGAAAGTCTTCTGTGAAACTCCGAGTGCTAATATGCACATTTGGAAAAGACGGAATATGGAGGATTGCTACAGCCAACCATCCGCAAGTAGAGGGAGTTGAATACGTGGTCACATGGCAGAAATCAGACGGCTGCGATATACCTGATGAACTGCTTCGCGACGACTTCCATATCATCCGCACTGATACTATAGGATTATCTAAAAATAGAAACGTAGCCCTCTCTGTCGCAACCGCCCCGCTTGCCGTAATTGCTGATGACGACCTTTCCTATACGGCTGAAAACTTAAAGAATGTAATAGCAGAATTTGATAATCGTCCGGAAGTTGACATTATAACTTTCCGCTATGAATGCGAGCAATATCCACCTTCTTATCCGGCACCCGAATTTTCACTAAATAGAGCCCCTAAAGGGTATCATCCTGTGTCGTTCGAGATCGGATTCCGTACTGAAAAAATAGTTGGGAATCACCATTTCAACGAGTGGTTCGGAATAGGTTCACTTTTCCCTTCAGGAGAAGAAGAGATATTTCTTTACGACTTAATATCTGCCGGACTTAAAGGAATACACCTGGATAGCGTATTGGCGCGACACGACGGGCCAACCACAGCAGAGAGAGATAAGAACCGCCGTAGCTTCATTGTAACAAAAGGTGCCGTATTTTCGCGTCTTTTCCCTCTAACATGGTGGCTAAGGATGCTTACCCATGCTTATCGCTTTTCCCCAAGCAGTCTTAGGGGTATGATAAGATATTGCAAAAAATGGATGGCGGGAGTGAAACTTGCGCAACGCTACAAAGTATTTCATTAGCAAGCCCGCTGTAATACAAGTTATTAATGAAATATTGCCTTCATTGATTTGTTTAGAGCTATGATGTCGACCTTATATTTACCTTAGTTCAACATCTTCTTTATTGGATAAATAAATACCAAAGCTACGACTACGCATATAATTCCTCCAACAATATTTCCGAGTAACTCAAGCATACCGATTCCTGACAGACAAACAATCAGACATATAGCCAATACAATCCATGCACGGCGATCAATGCTGAGTGAGTAGTGACGCCGATATACCAGTAAGCACATTAAAGTGTAAAGTGCGAACCACACCACAAGCGAAACTCCAACTCCGGCTAAGCCCCAGAGATAATAGAAGAGTATATTCAATCCCAATCCTATCACCGCGTCTATCCCCTCTGTGATGAGATACATTTTTGAATCGCCGGCTGCTATTATCGTGAAGGAAAGACACCAGCTTGAGGCTTTGAACAAGGCACTTACTATGCCCCACGTCACCATCGGAATCACTATTCCGAACTCCGGCTTATAGAGCAAATCGACTATTACCCCTCTGAAAGCAAGAAAGATAAGTATTACCGGTGTCAATACTAAAAGGAGCAAAATCATTTCGTGCGTCACAAAGACAGAAATTCGTCTTCGCCGCCCCCAGGCAGCAGCAAGACGAGGATAATACTCCATTCCGACAGCTGTAAAAATAAGCCCCATGTAGCGCACTACAAGCGTGGCTCCGGCCTGATAATACCCTACCATCTCCTCATTGGAATATCGCGTGAGAAACGCCAGAAAACCCAGCTGGCACGCATTTGAGATGAATCCTGCAACAGCCATACTCACTCCAAGACGCACGAAAGTATTGCCCTCTCTCCAAAGAGTCTTGCGGTCTATGCGCACCTTCTCCACCGGGCGCACCCTGACTGCCAGGATAAAGGCGAGTGCTGCAGCTGAGTAGGATATAATGCTTAACTCCACTGAGACTTCTCCGAGGAAATAGAACATGGGAATTGACACTGCCAATCCTGTAATTGAGGCCCACAAGCTACTTGATGCCAATTGCCTGAGGCGTCGTGACCCTTGCAGAAGTGCCTGCTCGCCGTTGACGAGCGCATTCATCATTATCGCTCCGGAAAGTATAGTAAAGGCCCACCAATGAGAGAAGTCATTGTAAAATATATTTGAAAGCACGGGTGATAATCCGCTCATCACAACAGCTCCAAAAAGGCCGGCTAATAGACTCCAGCGCCTGATAAGAGCTACTACGCGCGCAAAAAGCGTCGGAGAATCAGCCGCCCGTGAGGCCTGACGTACCGTGCTTTGTCTCAATCCCATATCAGTGAGCGACGTGATTGTCTCCATTGAGAGATTGAAAATTCCGAATAATCCTACTCCCGTTGCACCGAGCCAGAGAGCTACCAGTTTGTTTTTTATTATGGAGCAAAGAATATTGAAAGTCTGTAAGCCGGTAAATAGCCCCATCACTTTTATCACAGCACGAGAAAGTGCCCCTTTGCTTCCTTTTGCTACACCCTTTCTTTCCGAAGTCATGACTCACAAGGGTATAAAATATCTGTCAAAGGTAACTCCTGAACCCCCTAATGCCGATTTCTGTCTTGCAAGACCTTCATTTAGAAAATAACCGCGATCCTCAGTAGAAATTCCGAAATCGAAATAGAGAAACCGTCGGGAAGCGTCGGATATAAGAGTAGAAAAAAGCAGTGGAAGGTAATGCTTCTCGCGACCACGTGGCGTAGACGCAATGTACTGGGCATGGCTAACTTGCGCAGATTCAAAGAGGCAGACTCCGGCTTGTAATCCCATATTGTCATTGACGACTGCCACTTTAATATTTTCAGGAAATCGGTCGCGAAGTAGTTGCAGTTCATCAGCTGTGTGCACAGGTGAAGCCGCATGGCGCTCTCTAAGACATTCTGTAAGCATCTCTATAAAAGGAGCGACATTCGCTGTATATCCGATTTCTACTCCACTCTCCTCGGCAGCTCGTCGCATTTGCCGCCGCATAGTCTTAGATAATCCGGGATTGGAGGCAAGCCGAATCACGGATGAAAGTGAACGCTCCTCAAGATGACCGCCATATCTAAAAATCTCATATAAATCATCCTGCGATGGAATAGTATGATAGATAATAGGTAACGGCTTATAATCGATACCTCTGATACCGTTATCCTTACACCATGAGATAAAAACTTTCCAAAGTTCAGAATTATCAACGCTATCCACTCCGGATGCCGGAAGAATCCAACCTCCGTAGCTCAACCCCTGATGCGAATGCAGTATGGCATCTGATGTGATATTGGCAGGGAGAAGCACCGGGCGGCGACGCGGATGCTCTGCAATCAGGGAAAAATCCTCAAAACGATCAGCATGGTACTCCATGAAGCGGCGCGAAAACAGGAATGTGGCGTTGCGCGAATTAGCCACTACCTCTTCCCAGAGCTTCAGATCGGCAGGTGTGTATCGCCTTACACTCCATTGAGCATCATTGAGCATCATTTTATCCATTGTGAGGGATTGAGTTTATCGCGACCGTGCCAGATTTCAAAATGAAATACTGTCCGGTTTTTATCGTGTTTATCAGTGAAGACTTTACCTATATTCTGCCCTTGCTTAACGTGGTCGCCGGAGCGAACGGATGATGAGCTTAGATTGGCATAAACAGTATAGTAAGAGCCATGATTGACGAGCACGACCGTGCCGTAGCCTTTATTTTGGTATACACCTGAAACGACACCAGGGAAAACAGCTTTAGCAGAAGCCCCGGGAGCCACCTGCACGTCAATCCCGGGATTATCGTACTTAACCGAAGGCAATTCCGGGAGAGGATTTACACCGAACGGAATCACTACCTTCCAAGAGCCTTCAACCGGACGCGGGAGCTGACCTTTTGCTGCCGCGAAGTCATCTTTATTCTGCGTCTTAACGACTTTATTTGTAGATTCCTTTTGCTTTTCCTCCGGCTTTTTGTGGCTTGTCTCAGACTTGTTTTTTGCTGAACTATTATTTTTAGTGAGATTATTTCCACCGCCGGCGGATTCGGCTTCCTTACGGTCTCGCGGTCGACGACGCCGAGCTGCAGCGTATGCAGAACGGTCATCAATCTTATTATCCACCGCCGGCGGAGGTGGTGTTTTGTCCTTCTTTGACACCTTCGCTTTTTCGGTCTTTTTATCTTGCTTCTTATCTTGCTTCTTGTCCGACTTCTTCTCAGTCTTTTTCTCCTGTTTCTTTTCTTTTTGCTTTTCCGGCTTCTTATCTTGCTTTGATTGAGCTTTTTTCACAGGCTTCTTTTCCTCCTTCAGATCAGACTTTTTACCGGGTTTAGGCTCCGCTTTTTTTGTCTGTTTTTTATCGTCAACGTACTTATCTTTGGCTTTTTCCTCAGATTTAGCCACATTATTGGCCGCCTCTGCCTTGCGTTTTTGCTCCGCATTGCGCAAGGCTTCAGCCTTACGAGCCTGCTCTGCCTTTTTTGAAGCTTCGGCCTTGCGTGCGGCCTCAGCCTGTTGCTCAGCCGCTATTATTGACCCGATCTGATTCTTTAATTCATTAGCCTCAGCTTGTTTCTGAACAAGATGAGCTTGAAGAGCGTCACCATATTTTCTTAATGATGACACTACTTCCTTCTGCTGGGCACACTTCAAGTCAAGATTCTTTTGCTCGGCCACATGGCGAGCAAGCGCTGCATTCTTCTCCTTACGCGAAGCGGCAAGAATCTCACGGTCGCGGTTAAGAGAAGCAATCGTACGTTGAATTTCTGCTGTCTGCCTGTCTCTCCACCGAGCCATCTCCTTAAGGTATCTCATCCTGCGCATGGCCTGGGAAAAACTTTTGGAGGAAAATATAAAGGCAAGTTTTGATCGATTGGAGCGCGCCATTCGCATCTTTTTTACTGCCTGAAGATAATTAGCTCTCAACTTCTGTAATCGCGATTCTGACGCTTTTATTGAGTTTTCGAGTGTATTAATTTTGTTTTGGAGCGAAGCTATATGGGTGGAGTGAGTCTCTATATTTTTGCGCGACGTAGCTATGTCAGCGTTAAGCTGATTAAGCTCCGCAACGCCCTGCTTAATCTTCGCGTCATTTTCAGAAATCTTTGAGCGAGTTGTCTTTATCTCCTCCTGAGTACTGCGATGCTTTCGCTCAATCTCGGCACTTGTGCTTGCCTTAGGACGGGAAGTACTCTTTTTCTGCGCACTGATGTGTATGTCCGCTCCGACAATGAGCAATACACACACTATTAATCTTAATGAGAGGAGGCAAAGGCGAGACATCAGCGCAAAGATTTAAGAAATTCTTTAGGGGAAACCCTTGTCCAGTTATCCTTGATTTTTATAGGAGACAGAGGCTCGTAGCTATCCATATTTGTATCTTTAATATCAAGCGTAGCTTCAAGACTGCGGCCTGCCCCGAGATATTCAAGTTCCAGCTTCCTGCTGTCCTTCTTATAGAGAAATTGGCCGGCAACTTCTTTTCCGTCTCCGGCTTCCACAAGCACCACATTCAAACGTCCGTCAGGATAAGTAGAATACCCATAAGCAATGCCAAGTTCTGCGGGTTGAGTAACCGGCACAACATCCCAACCACCGTCCTCGCGCTCCATTATCATAGCTTTATTTGCATTATTCTTGGAGAGAACACCGTCACCGATCAAAAAGATACGACCGAGCAACAGATTCTGGAGGTCGGATAAAGTCACCGGGAGGCTTGCAAAGAAATCTGCTACATTCTCTCGGCAATACACTCCGCGCATCTTATTGACAGCAAGCACATTGTCTCCCTGAATCTCGATACGCCCCACTTCGCCAACAAAGATTGCTGATATAGAGATACTGATACTCTTGTCTCGCTCCATATAAATTTTCACGGATGGCGAAACAGGAAGTCCTGTGGCTGACAGCTTGCAGTTGAGCCGCGCATTATCCCAGGATGTATATCCTGATGTAATCGTTGCTAACGGAGTATTATTACCCTTCTCTGCAAAAGCAGAAATGGATAAGCCAATGACCATGAATAATATGGATAATATTCTTTGCATTATTATTTCTTGTTTCTTAAATTTTAGTCTGACTTATGGTCACGTTGTTCATCTATTTGTAGACTTCTGCGCTGCACTTTCATCTTAAGCCTCTCGTTGTCAGGACGAAGATTGAGTGCTTTCTGCCAATAGTTAACGGCTTCCTGCTTTTCTCCGAGCGAGTAAAGGATATCGCCGTAGTGCTCAAGTATCTCATGTGAGAGCAATTCATCCGAAGAATAGCAAGCAAGAGTTTTTTCCATGTATTTTTTGGCCTCGTTGTAATCTCCGAGTTTATAGAGCACCCAGGCATAAGTATCAAGGAAGACCGGATTTTCCGGTTCGAGTGTTGTGGCACGCTCAGCATAAGTGAGAGCCTTTTGAAGCTCTCTGTTTTCCTCAGCGAGATTATATGCATAATCGTTAAGAGCTGTAGTATTGTCCGGATATAGGAGTAGCGCGTTATCGTATAGCTTCATTGCGAGGTTTAGAGAATCCATCATGCCGTAGCACTCCCCTATCGTCACGTAATATTCACTCAGGGATATGGCTTTGTCGCCCGGTATGCGATAAAGAATCTTGTCGGGAATGGTATCGGTGACGTCAACGAGTTCAGGTTCAATTTTTCTGATAATTTCGGAAAAAACGTCTATTGCATCATTAAAATCATGGTTGAAAAAACATGTGAAAGCATATAGCTCCGTTGACTTCATCAGCGGCTCCACGTGCTCCTTACTCTTTTTGTATGTAGCTTTCAATGCTTCGGTCTTTCCGAGCACTGTCTGATACGTCATCATTGAATACCATTTTTCAGGATCGTCCGGGGCAAGATTCAGAGCATACTCCATTTCCTCCTCCGCTTTTGCAAAGTCGCGCTTAGCTGCAGCGTATCTTGACGCAAGATTATGGACTTCGGGAGTATGGGGATACTGATTTACAAGCACTTCAAACAATCTATCACCGCGTTCGGTATCAGAATTCTCATTAATGAGAGTCTGGAGATATTCGGCCAACAGACCGATTTTATCATCTACACTATAGTCCTCGGCAATTAGCGTAGCATATATATACTTGTCATAGTTTATGGTATCTCCGAGAGCTGCATAATAGTTGGCAATTGACATATTGACGTCGCCGTTTTCGGGGTCAACTTCAATTGCACGGTCAAAATAGGCTTTGGCCGAATCCAATCGCTGGATGAAAAAGTTAAGATTGCCGGCAAGTAGCAGATAAGTTGAATTGCGCGGACTCGTATCTACAAGCCGTTTTACTTCGTTAATAGCTCCGAGAGTGTCGTTGAATGATAGGTAATAATTTACCTTGGTGAGCGTGACTGCTTCCGAAGGTGCGCCCTGAGCCTTCTCGTAGGCATTGAGTTCGGCAATAGCTTCAGGGAGTTTTCCCTGACGTATCAGCAGGCTTGAAAGCTCTACATGCAAATCGGTATATGACGGCTTTCTCTCAAGCATCCTTCTGAAGATCCGCTCTGTTTCAGCCGGAGACTCGCTGTAATGGTATCTGAGGCCGGCATAAAGATGGTTTTCGTAGAGATCGTCGGGATACTTGTCTACATATCCTTTCAGTCCTTCAGCAAGAGAGTCTGCTTCCCTTTCAGTGCTCACAAAGACATTTCCTTTTACTCCGAGTTCGGCAATAGTGCGCATCCACCGAGCCTCTTGATGCTCCGGGCATACGGATTCCGCACGACGAAACATCTCGTAAGCTTCCGCCTGTTTGTCCTGTGCAAGGAGGGCAGCCCCCTGCATATAGTAATACCGGGATTTGGCCATACTGCTCTTATCTACTTTGTTACTGCGCGCCCCGACTGAGAGCGAGCAAAAGACCACAGCAGTGAGAAGAAGCGGCAGAAAACGAAACAGCGACTTTCTATTCATTATGTGAAGGATTGATTTTCCGGCCTTTTCAAAAAGGCTGATTATGAAATTCCGGTGTGACCGAATCCGCCATCCTCTCTTTTTGTGCGGTCAAGTTCCTTCACCGGTTCCCAGTCTACGTGATAATATTGCTTTATCACCATCTGGCAGATGCGGTCGCCGTCATTTACCGTAAAAGGCTCCTTGCCGGCATTGAGCACAATTACTTTCACCTCTCCGCGAAAGTCAGCATCAACAGTGCCAGGAGAATTGGCTATCATGATGCCATGATTGAGTGCGAGCCCAGAGCGTGGACGAATCTGACATTCAAATCCCTGAGGTAGCTGCATATATAGTCCTGTAGGAATCAATACACGCTCCATGCTGCCGATAGTGACCGGTCCGTCGGGAAGAAAGGCTCTCACATCCATACCGGCTGCGCCATGAGTGCCGAAGGCAGGAAGTGGATGATGAGATCTATTAATCACTTTAATCTTTACTTTTTCCATATTCTGATATTCTGATTAATTTGTCGGAAGATTGGCGACAAGACACTTCACCAAACTTATGCAAAAGTAGCAATAAAAAATAATATCTGCAAACCCCGACGGCCTATTTGGTGCTTAATTAAAGTTCAGCGTGCCATAACCCGGAAATACCGGATCATGACACGCTGAATTGTCTCTTCCGAGGCTGATTATTAGCCTTCCTGGATTGCGTCGTTGGGGCAAACCTGAGCGCAGCTGCCACAGCTGATGCAAGTGTCGGGATCAATGTGATAAATATCACCTGCAGAGATAGCGTCAACGGGGCATACAGACTGGCAAGTGCCGCATGCGATGCAATTATCATCAATTACGTAAGCCATAATAGTAGTTTTTTAGTTTTAGAGTTGTTTAGAGTTAATTCTGACTGCAAATTTAATCCACTTTCTTCACTCCGGCCAAATATTTCGTCATTTTTTAACTTAATTCGGAACCAGTCCGAATTAAGCTTTCATCATCAGCCGGATATTTCTTTTTTTCTTTCGCAGGATTTAATTAATTTTGCAAGTAGTTTATAAGCTTCAGTCTATGTTAACGAATCCACTCATATCTATCATCACGATTACGCGCAATGCCGCTGATGTGATTATCCCGACCATGAAGTCGGTAAAGGAGCAGGAATTTTCAGATTTTGAGCATATTATAATTGACGGAGCTTCTTCCGATCGTACTCTTGCACTTGCTGTAGAGTACGGCACCGATAATCTGAGGATTGTATCGGAAAGCGACAAAGGGCTTTACGATGCCATGAACAAAGGACTTAGGCTTGCCAGGGGTAAATATGTAATTTTCCTTAACGCCGGCGACGCATTCCATTCTCCCGATATTCTTCCCCTTTATGCCCGGGAAGCAGTGGAAAACGATGCCGATATTGTTTATTCCGACACGGTGATAGTAGATTCTTCACGGAGAATTATCGGACCGCGTCACCTTTCAGCTCCTCTTGTTCTGACCGAACACAGCTTCTCCGACGGCATGCTTATATGTCATCAGGCATTTATGGCACGTCGGGAATTATGCCCTAAATATGATCTTTCTTTCCGCTTCTCGGCTGACTATGACTGGTGCATCAAGGTGATTGACAGGAGCCGTCCGAAGCATCGCATATTCCTCGGATGCGTGGGTATAGACTATCTTTCCGACGGTCTTACCGATAAGAACAGGATGAAATCTTTGCGTGAACGGTTTCATATCATGGCGGAGCGCTATGGTATTGTACCCACTGTGGCGCGGCATTTCAAGTTTGCTTTAAGGGGTACAATAGGAAAAATCAGCAAATTTCACCATTAATTAATAAATA
>CAYNNV010000006.1:0-31389 GCA_964398625.1 uncultured Sangeribacter sp.
TCCCTATTGACACGGTTTGATGGCCGAGTCTGCGACCACCGATCCTGCACTCAATGCAGAGGCGGCAGTCACCTGTTTGCGCCGCAAAATTACAAAAATATTTTTACCTCCAAACCTAATTCAATAATTTTTTTGCATCAATAATCTGCGCCTCGCGGAAGAATTATCGGGTCGGAGTTGGGGAACGATACGGCATAAAAAGAATAGGGTCGTGGCGAAATCAATGTTTGCCACGACCCTGATTTATTCTATCCGGATGACACTCACGGATAGGGGAGAATATCTTTGTTCAGCTCATTTGGGCTGCCAACCACGAAGGCCGTTACAGTTCAGCAGTGTATATTGTCCTTCAATTCTATTTGTAATAAGAGGTAAATACTTTCCGACAAGGTGTGGAGGAAATTTGGCTTGATTGTATTCTATATTTCCATCGATACCATCTTGAAGGCTATTAATCTTATTGGTTGAATGGATAGTATTCTCACAATAGTGAATCTTTGTGATTCTTGGAGTGCCGTCAGCCAATATTTCATAGTCTACACCCCATGCCGACATAGCGTGCTTTGCAAAACAAATATATACCGGGCCTTGCATAAATGCATCAATATTCAGTTTAGAGAATTTCTCTGCTGCTTCATCTGCTGTTGCAGTTTTAGGTATGCTGTATGCACAGGAGTAGTACATATTTTGATCAAACCAGGCATATCCATCGTTTGCTTCTTCATTGCTTACAATGTAGCTTTGAGCTTCTTCATAAGTCATTCCAAGGAATCCACCTTTCCAATAAGGATAGTCAGGTTTATGAGGAGCACCTACGAGATTGGTGTTTCTGGGGTCGGACGGAGTGCCGATCAGCGGGTGATCATAATATCCCGCGAAGAACCATTTTATAGCATCATGGCAAGATGCTCCTTCATTCCAGCCGAAAGCGTCGTTCATCACATCCATAATAGGAGTAGAGTAGCATTTACTCTGAGCCGGAATGGCTTCCGGGTATTTCATCGGATAGTCCTGACCGGTCTTGTTTTTATAGTCATTAAGCCACCATTGTATAAGACCGGAAGCTGTACATGCCCAGCACATACCTCCATCAGTATTTGAGGGAATATCAGTAGAAGAAAGAGAGTTCTCATCTACATAAAGTTGCCAGCCGTATCGACTAAGGTCACCGACCTTATCTACATCAATAATTCCTGATTTTCCATCTACTCCGGGAGCCCAAAGGGTGCCTTTTGTGCCGGGAGTAAGGTCAATATAGGTGCGTGTGAAATAGCGTGAAACAGCTCCTGAGGCCTGTGGATAGGCAACTATGATATAGTTGGTGTCAGGATCCAGATTGTCAAATTGAACTGTCTGATTCAATCCGCTGGTAGACAGAGCTTTCTTGTTGGAGCTGCTGCTTACTGCTGCAATAAGTTTATCATCGGGTATATACTCTTTTGAGCGTGGCACGATACCTACATAGTAAGGCTCGGTGATTGGCAAGATTTGAGCCTTAATGGAAGTAGAAGTGACCGAATTTACGGATATCACTTGCTTTACTTCTGCAGGAGCTTTAATTTCAAAGGTTGCAGTAGCGGGGGCTGACTCGGAGTATTGACTGTCAGAAGGAATAGCTATAACTGAGAAAGTATGGGTTCCGGGAGTCAAATCGGCAAATGTAGCCGTTGTACTACTGTTGACAACAGGCGCACCATTGTCAAGTACCTGACGATAAGAAACGGCGTTTGATACATTATTCCAGGTAATTGTGACGCCGGTAAGCTGATTGGTTACCTGGAGTGTAGGAGCATCGAGTGGGGTAACGGTCTGAGCCGATGACTCAAACTCCATCTTTTCAATATCTTCAGTTTCGTACTTTATAGTCTCACCATTCTTAGTTGTGAGTATCAGCGTGTACCCTTGAGCCATAAGAGCAAGAGGAACTGCGATAAGAGTAAAAAGTTTCATTATTTTTTATACAGTTTGAAATTCTTGATTGAGTTGATTGAGATAATGCAGAATGTAGCAGGGGGAACCGCTGCCATATTCAATGTGGCGCACCCGTCGTCGTTAGCGCGAACAGATTCGAGCATCATGCCGTCAAGAGTATAAAGAGTCACGATCACGCCGGCGGGCACTCCTCTGACCACTGCAGTGGAGGGATCAGTGAAATCAAGAGTCACTTCATCGGCATTGATCTCTTTAACTCCGGTCATATCCGATACTCGGATGTCTTTGATGTCACCCATATCAAAATAGCTTGTGAAGCCCTTGCAGTCAATGACACATTCGTGGTCAGTGAAGGTGACGAGCGGTTTCTCGGCAAGGAGGAATGCTTTCTTATCATCGTTTTTCATACTGATAAGAAGCTGGTGGGTATCCTCGGCAAATGCCGGAATCGACAACGAGCCAATCAGCATACACACAGAGGGTATTGCCAACAGAGAGGAAAAGCGTCTGCCGATTTTTAATAATCGTTGCATAGTTGTGATATATTAAGTTGAAATTAGATAAATAGACAAATTAGGCGGTGAAAACAGCTATGGTTGGAAGATTTAGAACTCCATTTCATATAAATATATAGTCGTAGACTAAATTATATATGAAACGGAGTATCAATTTATTTTATTATAATTTTCACGGTCTTATTGTCTGCTTTCACAATGTAGAAACCGGAAGCCAATTCTATACTACCGTCTTGATAAAGGGTATTGATCAGTTTACCGTCGATTGAGTAAATTACAGCAATTTCACCGTCAAGACCGGTAAGGATAAGAGTGTTTCCGGAAGTAGCAGCCCGGAATCCGGAGTCAGAAACCTGAGCCACAGAATTGCCGGGGTCATTATACCAACTGCCCGGGTCATCCGGATCCCATGAAGACTTGACCGGGCCTTCTACCTTTATATTAGAAGTGCCGGTTTCAGTGACGGTCTCAACCCCTACATAGAAAGTATCTTCAGTATATTCGTGAGGGAGAAGGATTCGTACGCCCACACTTGAGCCTTTTGCCGGCTGTGCTTTTTTAGCAATCTGATTATCGCCGATATAGACATTGTAGTAAATTTCTCCCTCGATAGGCTGTCCATCAATATCGTTTTTGACAGCGGGCCAGCTGATGTCGTAATATCCGGGTTTGCCGTTTACGCTGTATACCGATACATACGTCGGAGCCGGAGGAAGCCCTTGAGACATATTGATGCCCTGAGTTGTCATGCAGTTGTAAATGTTGTTTGTCAGTCCGCTGTCGGTGTGATTTATCAGACTGTGTACAACCGAAGTCTCGCTATTTTTTACTAATTCGAGACCATACCAATATGTTAAGGAAGAACCTAAGGATGCTCCGCGGGGACAAGCCCATATCAGCATATTGTAAGGTGGCGCCCATACAAGTCCCGAGGTTAAATCAATATACTGAGCCGGAGAATCGTCAGAACCGTCAGAGGGAAGATAGGCATTTTTAGGATAGATTCCGTAGTAGTAATCCTTCTCTCCGGTTCGTGAGAGGCTGTATAATTTAGCGGAATTTGTCACGTAGAAGAATAGGTCTTTTTCTTTACAATAAGTGAAAGCAAAAGGCTTATCCATGAATGAACTGCATATTTCCGCTACGAATGTAAGTTCTGAGGGATTTGAGCCCGGTGCCTTATATAGAGATGCATTGGATGAACGAGGTGTTGAAAACACCATGTATACCATATCATCTTCTTCTACGTAAGCTGCCTGAGTGATATAGCCATTGGCTGTAGATACTTCGGCTACGAGAGTTTCATTTCCTTTTCCGTCATAAGTAGAAATTCTATTGAACGAAGGAGTTTCGCAATGGCGAACTACATACATCGCATCCTCTCTCACATAGCATGCGCATACCTTTACCCAAGTATCATCAAAGAGTACATTGGAATTGAATGCCGCTGTCTGCTTCTGAAGATAATAGGGGCTTGAAGAATCGGTAGTATAAGTCATTTTGCTCACCACATACTGTTGGGCGTAAGGCGTATTATAGGATACGTCCGTCTTGGTCATGAAGCCATAAATATCGAAGTTAATGTATTCCTGAGCTTCTATCTGACCGGCTATCGGGAGCGCAGCGAGCATGAGTGATAATTTGAGTAATAGTCTCTTCATATCTTATATATTCTTATTAAATCCGAATATGGAAGAGAATGTCGTCATATCGGACGACATTCTCTTCCATATTCAAATAGTTACTGCATTATCGAAGTATAGTTTTAATACCGTTTACAATGTATACACCTTTGAGGGTGCGCAACTGTTCTGCTTCAACATTGCGAAGGATGAGACGACCGTTAAGATCATATACTGTCACATGACCATCCTCTACAGCCACTTCATAGACTCCGCCATTTTGATCAAGTATCCATGAGAAAGTCTTCTTGGCATTGAATACCTCACGTCCATCTTCCAATGTGCAGATAAATGATGCTTCCGGAATCTGAACAGTATAGAGACCTTCAATTTCAGGAGCCCAAGGATAAGATTGTCTGAGATTTACATAGAATCTGGAACCTGCATCCACAATATATCTGTTCACACCAACTTCAGCTCCGGGAGTGAAGAACAAGGCAGTGGTAATACCTCCGTCGGCGGGTTGAGCTTTTACTACATTGCTGGGGATGGTAAGGAAGATCTCCTGTGGTATGTAAGATAGCTTTTCTCCATTAGCGGGATCAGATGTAATATCTAAGTCCATGACCTCTCTTTCAGACCAATCAACATTGATTGTATAAGCCTTGTTGATTTTACCATCAGCGGTTTTAGCTACGCCTGCAGGAATTGTAATCTCATATTTACCCTTCATTTGCGGATAGTGAAGTCCGATCATGAAGCGGTTGTTTTGCTGGCTGTAAGTCACTTTGTACTGATACGGTAGCTGAGTTTTATCTTCATTTCCGGCGCCGTCAAGCGGGTAGTGCACGGTGGTTCCGTCAGGCCATTTTACAGTTGCAAGAAGTCCGTAGGTCGGAGTTACAGGCTCTGCAAAAGTGAAGAATACATTTTCTAAAACTTTGAAAATAGTAGAGTTATTAACAGGATCTGTAGTTATATCAAGATCTGCCTCTTCGCCCCAAGTCACATTGTACTTGACTGTTTGAGCCTTGGTGAGATAAGGACTGCTTTCGTCTGCGATATCACCATCAGAAGTTGCCTTATAATAGAGAATACCGCCCTCCGGGATAGAAAGGGTATATTCACCCTTTGTGGTGAAAGGTGCATCCATATCCAAGTAGATGGTATGACCTCTCCAGCCGTCACGAGGAGTCACTTTCTTTTCAGTTCCGTCAGGGAGAGTGAAGGTAAAGGGAAGAATCGTTGAAGGCAACGCAATAGCATAACCGCTCGGTTGGTTTATTTCGAGACACTGTATCGCAGTGACATTGCCGGCTGCCGGAGTAATTTGGGGCGCTCCGTTGTAATAATTTTTCTTCTGTTCTACAATAAATGTATATTCCAGTGCTTGATTGGTGACGTTCTTGCCCGTAGCAATCTCAAAGAGGCGAATCTTCCCTTCCGGAATTCTTAAGATATATGTACCGGGAGTTGTAATAGGACCGTCATCATTGATATTTGCTTCCCATACAAGGCGTGATACTGTGCCTCCGACATTGGAGAATGGACATACACGCACCTCATTGGTTGCTACGTTAGTAAGAGTCACATCTCCGGTAGGAGAAACTCCTTTGGATTGATATATATCTCTTGAGTCATCATCAAAGTTGTTGATGGAAATCTGAGGGTAGACAAGTCTTTCCAAAGGATAATTAGTAAGAGGGCTAACTTCAAAGTCAAATGCAGTCGGAGTATAAACAGTATTATCCTGAACATTGAAATTTACTGTAAATTCTTCGCAGGGCTCACCATTGAAGTAAATGGCTCCGGCCGGGAAAGTGACTCTGTAAAGCCCCGGATCCTTTACAACTTCATAACTCATAAGGCCGAATTTGAAAGCCTTACATTCTTGTCTGCCATTTGCGAAGGGAGTAGGCCATTCATTTGTGGAATAGCAGGCAGAGATATATTTGTAGACATCGGTTTTAGGAGCAACCCCTTCTACAATAGGTCCTTGTATATGAACTTTCTTTTCTGAAAGATACAAAAGGAGAATATCTCTTGTTTCAACAATGCTACTCTGATTCTCTTTCTGAGTTATCATGGAATACTCCTGTTCCTGTGCACTGCCCGGTATTTCTATCTTCACATCAGGTAGAGGATTGCCAATAATTGTACCGAAGCTTGGCATGGAATTTCCCTGACCTACTGCTATTCCGGGATAGCTACCGTATGACCAAGTCACTAAGTTTTCAATAGATTCTGCTGATAACCCAAGATGCACCATTGCAAATAAAGCTACCAACATGAGCAATTTTTTCTTCATATTGAAATATGTTTATTAGTTAGGGTTTTAAGTTAATGTCGCAAATATAACTATAAATTTTAATTCCTCCAACTGTTTTTTAAATCTTTTTATAGATTTTTTAACAATAGGGCATTTTAGCGCCCATAATATGCGAGCAGCACCTGCGGATATGTGGCCTCAGGTGCTGCGGTGCTATAAGAGAAAAGTATTGCCGGATTTATCGTACCATTATTTTAAATGATTTGCCATTGCATACGGCCATATACATACCGGGGCGTACCGGAATCACATTTCCGTCATAAGTATCACCTGAATATATCTTTGTGCCATCAAGTGAATATATGGATAAGGGAGCTTCCACGAAGCCTTGTGTAATGATTCGGCCTTTTTCGCCAATAATTCTGAAATCGTCATTAATCACGTCACTGACACCGGTGTTAACTTGCTTAATAGTGATATTCTTTATCACGATTCCTGCCTGATTAGGATCGGAAAGACAGCGGAATCCGATATAATATGCGCCGGCTTCAGGCACTGTAAACTGGTGCTTCATGCGTTCAAATTTCTGTGACTTAGGCTTAGTCTTAGAAATAATTTCTTGCATCATTATTCCCTCTGCAGTAGCTTTTTTCCCGAGCCATACATCGTAATAATCTTCGGGGAAGCCTTCATTCCAAAGAGCTACATCATAAGAAATCTCGTAAACGGCATCTTTTTCCGCAAAGCGTAGATGAGGAGTAATAAGCCAGTCGTTTCCGGGGAATTCGGAGCTGCTGCCGGAGTAGAATGTCGGGATATCAACCGGATATGTGAACGGGCGCCATCCGAGTCCGTCATTTTCCGGATTGATATAGGTCATCATATGCACCTGGCTGCTTGTAGGAGTAATGGTATAAGGTAAGTTCCAGCCGTTGCCGATATAGATGGTAGGACTGTAAGCTGCTTCTGATACTTTGCCGTCGGCGATAGCATATACAGCTACGAAATATCCTTTCTCTTCATCGGAATTGTCTATTTTTATAGTCGCTTCGGTGCCTTTGACTGAAGTAACAAAAGTCGTTCCGTTCAGGTAAATGCTGTAGACGATATTCTCTGTATTCAGATAAGCATTGTGAGCGCCTTTAGTCACAGGGTTCCACTTTACAAGATATTCTCCATCAGTATCCGTGGGGGAGAGGGTTACGTCAGTTGGATAGCTCGGTACGTCAGGACCGATCCATGTGGTCATGACGTTGAGTTCGCCGGGATTCTCTCCGCTATAGGCGCGGAACCAGAAGGTGTATTCTCCACTTTCGAGATCGTTGTAATTGACAGTCACTTCTTCTCCGGGGGCAGCCGTTCCGCTTGTAGAGTTGTTTGCGCGGTCGGTAGCTTCCCATTTCATAGAAGCGGGAGCCGGCTCGCCATTCGCAAGTTTTTCCGGCATTTTGTAAGTGATTGAGCCGCTTGTGGCGCCGTCGGGGAAGTTGAAGTTAGTCATCTCCGGAGCAAGTGGGCCGTCGGGTGAGCCGGTGGAGTCAAGGATAAACATTGATACGTAAGCATCCAGAGTGCGGAACCAGGCTATATGCTCAGTCTCAATGTAAGTCTCCTTATATCCGCCATCGTCTATGACAGTGGTTTTGCTTGGGTCAATCTTTACAAATTCGGAAGAGTAGTTGGAATAGCGTGCATTCCAATAATAGCACTTGTCTTTCGGTGAATAGACAAGGCCGGTCACTACGTCAAGCAGATTCATGCCGCTTGGAGTAATAATATTGGTATATGAGAAATTGCCGTGTACATCAACCCTGATAAGGGACTTGTAAACGTCAACTCCGTACATGCAGTTGTCTTCGGGATTGAAGCAGTTGGCGGAGCAGGCCATAAAGTCCTGAGGCATTTCGCGAATTATGGTCACCTGCGAAGGGTCGGAAGCGGGAGTCTTTACGAAATAATCCTGAGTCTCGTCACTATTCCATGAATATCCGTAGATATAGCCGTCATTAGGATTGTAAGCACCGCGGCGTATGTATTTATAAGCGTTTTGACCTGCTACGCTAATTTCTTCCTTTTCACGCGGGGCGCCGGTTTTTAAGTCGAAAGAGAGGTGGAAGAAGCGGGTTTTGTTGCCGTATAAGCAATGGAGCTCTCCGTCTTGCGGCCACATAACTGAAATGTATGTGCCGGTAACGCCGATTATGTCATCGGGCCATACCATAGTGGCTTCTCCCTCCGGAGTGATGGTGTAAAGGCCGAGATCCGTCTCTTCATCAGTATTGGGACTGTAGCCGTGGAAGCCGTAGATCACAGTTGCTGCATCTTCGGCATCTTGAGCAGATGCCGTCTGCGCAAAACCTAAAAGACTTAACACGGCCACGCTAAATGAAAGGTTTCTAATCAAAGGCTTCAGTAGCCCTTGAGAGATGTGTTTTAGGTAATTCATAAAGGTGTTGTTATTTAGTTGTTATTATATACATTCTATAGGGAGAGAATCTCCAACTTCTTTCACAAATGCAAATATAGCCATTATTTTTTAATTATAAGGCAAATGCATGACGTTTTTTTAATTTTATAGTAAATTTTCCAATCAATCTCCGGGATGTGGTGTAAATTCTGTAATTATTGCAGGCGACCCAATAATGTGATTTCAGGCTCGGAGGAATATTTCGGGGTCTCGGTAGAACCCGGAATAATAGAACTGCCGATATATAAAACACATAAAATTATCAATTTTGCTATGAGATACAAAATTTTCTATTAACTTTGCATCGTCCCCCATCGGGCTGCAGATCATCAGACTCAATGCGGGACTGACACCTGCACTATTTTCATATTAAGTCCCGCTTTTTTGGGAACCGGGCTTATTTTGGTTTAAATATAATTAAAATTAATAAGAGATGCGTATGAGAAAGTTTTACTCAATGTTGATGTTAGCCGCAGTGCTGCCGGCATTTGCCGCTCCTACATCCAACATCAAGGTCTCAACCGAGAAGGTTGACATGAGTTACCGCGAATTTGTGAGACAGAACAATATCCGTGTTCATAAATCGCTTGTCACAAGAGCCGATAGTGAGAATTTGATCGTGACTCCACCGGCCGACGCTGATGTGCGTATGTACACCCGTAGTACAGAAGGCTACAGCGTGAGGTGGGGACAGGCCTACAAAGAGACTGATGAGGGAATAGTAGGCGAAGTTGCTTTCTGCGACAACGGAGATGTATATCTCAAGAATCCCCTTTCTTTCTATCCTACAGATACTTGGATTAAGGGAACGAAAAACGGCAACAATCTCACCTTTACATTCCCGCAGCTCGTGGCTCTCGTGCCCGCTGATGAATACGATGAGGATAGCGAAGTAATGGAAGTATGGGTTAATGTGCTCTACTCTGAAGGCAACGATTCAAGTTTCTCATTCGGATTTGATGATACCAAACCCAATGAAATAACAATGACCATCGACTCCGACGGCAATATCAAATATGCCGAAGAGCTCGCTTCCGCAGGATATCCAAACAAAATGATGGCGCTGACCAACGTCAATTATGCCTGGTTGGGATATGGAGACTATAACAATGACTACACCGTCTTTACAGAGCATACCGTGACAATACCGGAATCTCTGGAGGCTATGGATTATGCTATGACCTACGGCGACAACGGCAAGTGGGTGAAAGTAGCATTTGATGATACTAATTCAAAAGTCTACATTGCAGGAATCTATACGCCTGATGAAAATGAATATGAGGATGTGACAGGAAATGCCATCGTTGGTGACGTATTTGACGGCGGAGCTTCCTTCAAATCACGCCAGTATGTAGGTATTGACCCCTATTATTATCATGCTTATATAAGCGGCGGTACGCTCGTTGACAATCAGTACCTTGACATAGAGGATACTTACTATATGACGATGGATTCCAATAAATCAAAACTCTCCTCCGCAAGTACTATGGTAGTTTCTGAAGGTCAAAATCAAGGATATGTGCTTGACGTATTCTATTATCCCACATTCGATGCCCAGTCAGGATATGTTGACCCCAATCCGGCTGAGCCTTTAGTTACAGGATTCATGCCTTACACACCGGATTATGGGTATGGAGGTGTGAAAGTACAGATTCCTAACACCAACAAGAACGGTCAGTTGCTCCATGAGGAAAATCTGTCATACTCCATAATAATCAACGATAAGCAGATTATCTTTGATCCTGCGGATTATCCTGAATTTACCGAGCCGACACCATGGATTCCGTTTAATTTCTCATCTTACAACATTGAGATCTATCCTTACGAATTTAATACCCGCATGGTCTTCATGGAAGAGGAGCTTGCCGAGGTACACACAATCTCCGTGCAGAGCAGATATAAAGATAAGAATACTTACTATGTGACAAATGGTCAGACCTACGTATACAAATTGCCGCAGCTTGCAGTGCCCGTATTCAGCCCAGCCGGTGGATATGAATTTGATGCAGAAGGTGGCGAAGTCACAATAACTGCTCCTGCCGGTGCGATAGTATCTTATAAGGTGGTCAAGGAGAGCGATGGGCCTAAGGATTATATTGATGCGGAATCAAATGTAGTTGAGGTTCAGATCACTGAAACTTGCTTCATTCAGGCCTTCTCAAAAGACAGCAAGGGTGATGAAGAAACATGGAGTGACCCTGTAACTGCCATTTATACTGTCAATAATAGCTCTGTCTCTACAATTGCAGCCGAGATGGGAGAAGATGTGGAGGTTTATACCATTGACGGCGTAAGAATCAAGAACGATATTCTTGAGCCCGGTCTCTA
Organism: uncultured Sangeribacter sp.; assembly: GCA_964398625.1. GTDB lineage: Bacteria > Bacteroidota > Bacteroidia > Bacteroidales > Muribaculaceae > Lepagella. The sequence goes on from CAYNNV010000006.1 coordinate 11,134, forward strand.
TATTATTGTGAAGGCCGGTAAGGCTAACCGCGTAGTAATAAAATAAATCGTGTTCTGTTCCGGGAAATCATGACCTGTGACTTCCCGGAACTGAGATATAATGATAAATGACTTTTATATGAAGTTTAAAAAGATATGTAGTGCCTCTATTATGTTGGCCGCGACGTATCTCAGCGGATTTGCTCAATATGAAGGCGATCCGGTACTCATGGGATACCAATACAATGTGACATACAATGTATTTGATCCGGGCTTATATCAACTCTCAACTACCGGAAGTGATTCCAAGATGCTGTGGAAGGATTCCTTTGCTTATATAAATGAATCGTTATCGGGCAGAGAGATGACTACCGGATGGCTGCGTAATGGTCGTTTGTGCGGTTTTGTTGCTCAATACCCTTTACCAAGCCAAAGTTATTATAAATACGTAGAACGCGACTTAAATACCGGTGCCGTCCTCAAGGAAATGGACGTGGATATCTCATCCGGTTGGACCAACTATTTCCTTAACGTAGCCTATTGTCCCGACGATGACCGCATTTACGGTTATGGATTTAATGATGCTCGAACGGCTTTCGCCTTTAAGAGCGCACCGGCATCCAATCCTAATCAGGCCATAGTGATTAAAGAAGTCGGCTCTTCTTATCCCGGGTCTATTTGCTACAATCATGAATACGGCACCTTTGTGGGTGTGCTGAATACGCCGACGGGCGAAACTTATACCAATACTCTGGTTTCAATTGATGTCAATACCGGCCGGACCACTACACTGTATACCATAGATACCGAATATATCTCAGATTACAAATGTACAGGCGGACTTATTTGGGTACCGTCGCGCCATGCGTATCTTTGGAATTTCTATACTGTCGGGCAGGAGGATGACGTTTACTCATACCTCATGAAGTTGGATCCGGAAACAAAGCAGTCAAGTAAAGTGCGCGGATTTGATGAATATGCCAATTATATGTACTTTGTCTCCGAAGACAATGCACCCAAAGCTGTAGCTGACGCGCCGCAGTCGATAACCGGATTTGAGGCTGTGACTGACAAGTCCAAGGTTGATATTTCTTTTGATCTGCCCAAGAATCTTGTCAACGGCTCTGCTATCTCAGGCTCAGTGAATTATGCTATATATGTTGATAATGTCTTAACAACCTCCGGAAGCAACACTGCCGGTGCGAAGGTTATTTATAGCATGACGCTCAATGATGGAAGCCACTTCATACGCATTGTGCCTTCAATCAGTAATATCTCAGGCGTGGGTGTCATAAATTCTGTATTCGTAGGCGAAAGCACTCCGCTTACACCGGAAGATATCGTCCTTACCGAAAATGAACTTACATGGAGTCCGGTAGTACAAGGTATTGCCGGCAATGCCATAAAGGACGTGACTTATCATGTATATGTGAATGATAAGAAAGTGGCGGAGACCAAAGATACAAAATTGAGTATGTCAGGAATAGTGCTGCCGGAAGGCACTCTTACCTCATATCAGGCTATGATTCAAGCTGTGTATCAAGACATGACCTCTAAGGCCGGTTATTCCAACCGAATTGTTGTAGGAAAGCCCTGGACAGTACCATTTACTATTGTGCCTACCGAAACACAATTTAACCTGATGACTCAGGAAGATGTTGATAACAACAGAGTAATGTGGAGTATTGACGACGACAATATTGTAGGTCAGGATGTGCTCACTTCGGGCTTCTCCCGCGAAGGAAAGAGCGAAGACTGGATCTTCCTTCCGAAATTCACTGCTGCAAATAATCAGATCTGCTCTTTCTCATTTACCGTATATCTTCCCGATACCTCACTGCCCGGTGGCAAAGTTGAAGCTTGGATCGGCGACGCTCCCTCAAAGAGTGCCATGAAGAGAGTTATCGTCCCCACTATAGGTATTCTCGCCGACAACAGCCAGATGACCTATTCCGGTGAATTTATAGTAAACGGCGAGCTTGCAGGCAAAGACCTTTACATCGGTCTCGGTGTCACAAGTGATGATGGCATATTAAGCCCGCTGCGTTTCTATGAACTGAAAGTACAGGAGTCAAAGACTGCTTCAATTGATGGACCGGAAGCGGTAAGCAATATATCTGTGAAGCGTGACGAAAATGATTATAAGGATGCGTTGGTTACTTTCACTATGCCCACAAAGACATTGTCAGGTGCAACCATTCCTGCCTCCGCCTCTATCAGCGCAAATGTAAATATCTCCAATGTCCGTAACGAGACAGTAAGCGGCAAACCGGGTGAGACAGTTACCGCCCGCATGACCACCGGCACAGGCAACTTCCTGATTTCAATCACACCGACTTATGACGGCAAGACAGGTCTTTCAGCTAATTGTGTCAGTGCTCTCGGCTTCTCCCTGCCGGGCAAGGTCACTAATATTCGTGCTGCATACGATAGGGAAAACCTCGCATTGCGTCTTGACTGGGATGCTCCATTGACCGACATTGACGGCAATTCATTGGAAGGAGACAAACTATCATATCAAGTATGGGCTAAAAATCCGGAGACAGGCGATTTTGAGTTTGCAGTTGATGTGCCATATCCGTTGGATTATGCTACAATGGAGATGACGGAAGTCACAACTCTTTCAAATCTTGAGGTGGGCATTACTACTACGAATTCAATTGGTTCCAATCAAGATGCAGCCTTCTTCCTCTGTCAGGTTGGCGATCCGCTGTCACTTCCCATTGATGATGATTTTAACGGTTCCGACTTCAAATTCGGTCCCTTCACTTTCTATGTTGCAGATCCATACAACAAGTATACGGTAGGCTGGGGCGATCCTAACTCGCATGGTGAGGAGTGGGGTCTTACAGATGATATGATCATTGATGACGGCGATATTATATGCGGAATTCCTTCAGAGGCCGGTGCCAAATCGCGTATTATCCTTCCCAAAGTATCGACTGTGGGCTATGATAAGGTAAATATGCAGATGAATATCTGGACAGGCCATGATGCCGCTCTTACCTCTATAGTCGGCATATATCCTTCACCTGAAGTGATCGAATGGAGAGGTCTCAAGTTCTATCCGGAAGCTCAAAAAGAGTTAGGCACTCTTCCTTCAGGTTCAGGCTATCAGCTCATAGCTTTTGACTTGACAGAGGAATTCCTGAATCAGCCCTGGATGAGTCTATATATTGATTCTGAGTATCCCCAACTCTCTTCAAGGCTGATTATTTCCAACTATGCCCTGACAGGACGCAATAGTGTAACCGGAATTATGGAGACACTCTACGGATCAATCATCGGTGGCACAGGCAATATCTCAGTTGCAGGCTACGAAGGCGAGACCGTAAGAGTATATGCTCTTGAGGGCGTAGAAGTAGCTTCGGCCAAAGTCGTGGATAACAAGTGCGACATAGCGGTTGCTCCGGGCATATATATCGTAAAGGTTGCTAACCGCAGTGTTAAGGTTGTTGTGAGATAATCCGATGCCGGTGCTTAGCTAAGCAAGAATCTAAACATGGAGGCTGTGTCAAAATCATAATGGCATAGCCTCCAAACCTTTATCGGACAGCAATAATTGCAAATGCTGATATATACGATTGAAAAGAACTATTTGAGGGATTGGTTCGTTAGATTAATAAAACTTTATTATGAAAAGAGAAGAACTTATTGACATTATCGCCGCGAAGGTGGCTGAAGTAATCAACAATCCCGAACCCTGGGGTGAAGATCCGCAATTGAGCATTATTCCGACTACTCTGTTGGTGGGTATTGAGCGACACCATGATGCAGAGCGCGACATAGCCTTCAGTGACTATGCTATTGAGGAAGACGCTGTGGAGGACGGAGACTATTCTGAGGACGCTGCTGACTTTCAGTCGGCTTCCGATCCGGAACTGTATCCGATTGCCACACTGATAGATTATGCCACAAAGCAACCTGACCTTAAGAAAATCACGCGGCTTGTGGATGAATATATTCCTCAGCGGGAGGAGAATCTCTATGCGGAGTAATTGAGTTTAAATACTTACTTTTTCTGATAAACTTCAGGAGGCTGTGTCAGAATCTATTTGATCTGAACACAGCCTCCCGAGTTTTAATTTTGGACTTATCGGATTACTCTCTTTTTGCCATTAATGATATATATTCCGGGGAGCAGCGGCTTCGTCAGCTTGTGGCCGGAAAGGTCGTAGATCATCTCTTCCCGCTCGCCGGTGACGATGCTGACTCCGGTATTGGCTTTATTTAGACGGAAATATACGCGATCGGATACGGCGTGGCCACCTGAGTATAGAAGTGCGAGATATTCGCCGTCATCAAGGTCCTGAAGGTCGGTGGTAATAATTCCATCCGCACTCTCCCCGGGCGTGAGATAGATGCGCGCGGAGCTTTTGTGATAGAGGTCGTAGCCGCCGTCGCCGGGGAAAAGAAGCAACTCCAGATCGGAATAGAAGACTCCCTGCGTGCAGGTCACGGTATATGAGAACTTCACTTCAGAGGCGTCTGTGACAGGATTATCACCATCAAGGCGGAAGTCTGTGACTTTTATCTCTGTCTTATCGTCCATGACCATGAGGGTGACGGGCACCGGCTCGCTCACGGCATGTCCTCCTTCGTCTTTAAATACGAGGTTGTATTCTCCGGGCGTCAGTTCTTCATCTTTTACGGCGCTGAACATTGCTATATAGTCGCTTACCTCTTCATTGCTTCCGGGCATCACATCGAGCGGACGGAATTTGGATTTGGCTATTTCTGTGCCCTCTGCGTTGAGCAGAGTGGGAGTAACAGTGCCGTAGTATTCGAGGGTGCTGTTGTTTTGCGCTTTGAAGGTAAGCGGCCATTCATGATTGCGATAAATGGTGGAGGGGAGTGAGATGTCGGTAATTGTGATAGAGGCGCCCTCGGAATTGGTGAACGTGGCCACATTATCTTTTACCACGGCTATTACCATCTTCGATGCTCCTACCGGCATTCTGACATCACTCCAGCGGTCGTCAGCTTTGAGTGCAGGAGTGATCTGATAGGTTCCGTCGGCAAGTGCCGGGAGTCTTACCTGAAGGTTATAGCGGCCGTCGTCGGGGCGATAACCTGAAACGTCCGGACCTTCTGCGAATGTGGCGATATCACTGTTTATTTCTTTAAATTTCATACCAAGGCGCGAGCCGTCGGGCATTGTAGCAAGGCTAAAGTTGAAGTATTCTCCACCGCAACGGAAGTCATCGCCAACTTTTACGGTAGTCGCATCGGTAGTGAATGACGTTGTATTGTAGAAAATGTATACGGGCTTGTCGCCTTCGCTTGCAGGGCGCAGTCCGAGAGTAGCAACCTGACTTGTGTTAAATCCGCCGGCACCGCCGCCTACGCCAAGGCCGTCGGGGTTAAGTGCCGTAAGGAGGAAATAGCCGTTGCTGAGTCCGCCCCAGCCCCAGTTGATATGGAAGTAGCCTCCGTCATGGTATCCGTCGCATATAAACTGATGACCGCCTGCCGTGCCGGCACCGCTATAAGGCACCGGATGGCCCTGACTGAGCTCGCTATAAATCATATCTTCCCATTCATAATAGCCGTAGAATGCTCTATTAGGCATCCAAAGCGACGGAGAATAACCGAATATGTTGATCAGCGCCATACCCATTGCAGTAGTGGCTGCGCCGCTATCTCCGGGCTCATAGTGCATATCTACGCTGACTCCACACCCCAACATCAATTCTGCTACTGCATGGCGTGATGCTGCGGAGCTGTCGCGGTCATAGCGGTCGGTCATCAGAGTCCACTCAAAGGGTGTGCTGTCGTAGTCAAAAGTCAGCTCCTCTTCTCCCGGGCGCCAAAAATAAGAATGAGAGCCTTTGCCACGGGCCGGATAGTTGTAGTACTTCATTGCCTGCGCCATGGCTGTGGCCACGCAGCCGGTCACCGTCTCGCGTCCGTCAACTTTAGGACAAAGCTCGTTGTAAGGAGATTCTTGATTCCACTCCGTTGTGAGCAGCGGAGCAATGTCAGCGCGCGCGATGCGGTGCATGGTATTTGAGCCATTATTTGATGGATTCTTCTTTAGATATTCAATTTCAGAATTGTAGTTTTCAAGCCATGCCGACAGAGAGGGATTGGCCGAGGTATCAAACTTTCCGGTATCGGAGAATGCCAGCAGAGCCGGTGCAGCATCGTCGGAAGAAAGAATCATGAATCCTTCGCCTGAACTGAATACGTAAAGGTTGCCTTCGGTAGAAATCAGCTTCATGGAGGCTGACGGATTTGCTGCCGGTGCGTATAACTTAGCATCGCCGGAATGAGCTATTCTTGCGAGCGCTTGTTGAGGAGTGAGCGGGTTGGCATTAATGTTGGCTATGCCGCACAGCGACATGAGGCCGAGTAGGGGTAATAATTTTTTCATATCTGAGTACTAAATCGGGATTAAGAATGACTTTTCATTTTTTAACAATATTTTATCTTTCAATGTTCATGCACATTTTAATGTGCCGGCAAGGAAAGGTGACCATGAATCGCGAAAAAACAATTAACTTTGCAGCAAAGGCCGTCGTCAGCGTCGGATAATTGGCAAGGAAGAAATAAGATTTTTGAGTATGAACAACCCGTTTGACTATACCCCGGCTCCGGAGTGTGCTGCTGCTTTTCGGCAATTACTTATCAGGCTTGATGCGCTGAATGACAGCCGGCGGGAAGAAGATCTGAATTTTAGCCGTGAACTCAAGGAGGGGAAAATGCTCGGTGTACTCGTGGCTGCGGATAGTGTAGGCAAACATCACATACTCTATGCCTTTTCGGGACAATTAGGAACTTACGGATTTCATTTCCCGGAGTTCGTGGAGCCGGTATTTGATTATCTGCAACCTGACGGATATTTTAAGAGTAAGGAAAGGGATATTACTTCTCAAAACAAACTGATAGCGCAATTTGAGCAGAGCGTGGTTGCTCCGCTGGAGTGCGAACTGCAGGGCGCGGAGGCGGAAGCGAGTGCAGAGCTTGCTGAATATAAAGAGCAATTCCGGCGGTCGAAGAGCGAGAGAGACGCTCGGCGCGCTGAGGGTAATGGCGATGAAGCAGCCATGATTCGGCAAAGCCAGTTTGAGAAAGCGGAACTGCGACGACTGAAGAAGCGCATGGCATCGGGACTTGAACCCTTGAGGGTAAAGCTGAAAGAGACTGAGGAGAGACTTGCGGCTATGAAAGAGAATCGCCGCCGGGATTCGGAAGCACTTCAGCAATGGCTCTTTACAAATTTCCGTCTGCTCAATGCCCGGGGTGAAAGCCGGAGCTTACGGGAAATTTTCGCCAATACAGCCATGAAGATTCCTCCCTCCGGTGCCGGAGAATGTTGCGCTCCAAAGCTCTTGCAGGCAGCTTATAAGAGAGGCCTTAAGCCGGTGGCTATGGCAGAGTATTGGTATGGTAAGCCAAAAGGGGGAGAACTGCGTATACACGGCTCTTACTATCCGGCCTGTCGCGGCAAGTGTCTGCCCATACTCAGCTGGATGCTTCAAGGACTTGATATAGAGCCGGGACTCAATAGCGAAAGTGCTGTTATGCCCGTCCCGGAGCCGGAGATTATCTTCGAAAATGAGTATTTTTGCGTAGTCAATAAGCCATCGGGAGTGCTCTCAGTGCCGGGAAAAGTGGCGATGACGTCGGTGCAGGAATGGCTCGAAAATAGATACGGACAGGCACGTAGAGTGCGTCCGGCGCATCGTATTGACCGCGATACGTCAGGACTAATCATCGCCACTTTCGGAGAGGAAAACTATAAGATTATGCAGTCACTCTTTGCCACGCGCAAGATGAAGAAGACCTACATTGCCGAGCTTGTGGGTGACTATCAGGCGCGTGGAATTCCGGCGGAAGGAGTAATCAACTTGCCACTTTCTGCTGATCGGCTTGACCGTCCGCGTCAACGTGTGGACTTCGACGGGGGAAAAGAGGCAATGACCCGCTACCGCTTCTGCGGCTGCAGAGGTGGACGCAGTCGCGTGATATTTCATCCCCTCACGGGGCGTACGCATCAGCTCCGTGTGCACGCAGCCGCCGGACAAGGACTCGCGATGCCTATAGCCGGCGATCCACTATATGCAAAAAACGGAGGAGCAGACGCGCAAAGGCTTATGCTCCATGCCGCCGCAATAGAATTCACCTACCCTCTCGACGGCCGCCATTACCACTTTATGTTACCTGCACCATTCTGACCCGGTCCTTTGGACCGTGATAAAACTTGCGCCCCTAAGCTGATATGAGAAGCCCGGAAAAAGTGCAATAAAGGATAAGAAATAGATCAGTTCATAATTAATGAATCTGATTTATTGATGGAGGGCTTTTGAATTGCGTGCCTCTGCATTGTGGATGCAAAGATGAGGAAATTATTTGTCAGTACTGTACATTGTGCTGTTCACTTCGTTCACTTTGCCTCTTCCAGCTCTGTTTTTGCGCTTCTTTCATTAAAAAAACATTACTTTTGCAATCAAAAACGAATACTGTGATTGATGATAAGATACGGCAGTTGATTTTAGCAAAGTTTAATTCTCTCTTGCAATATCCTCAGCAGTGCGAAGCGCTGTCTATGGCTATATATGAGGCAACGGGAGAGACGTTGAGCACTACAACCCTCAAACGCTTGTTTGGTTTTGTAAAAGGACCGAAGAGTTTGCGGTCATCTTCGCTTGACATTATTGCCAATTATCTCGGCTATGCGGATTATGACCTTTTGTTGAAGGAGATTGGCAAGAATACTGATATTTCTGATTTCAGCAATGTGGAAAGCAATGAATCTGTCAATATTAAAGTCGGCACAGTTGTACGGATATCTTATCAGCCTAACAGGGTGTTGATATTGCGTTATCTTGGTGATAATAAGTATGTGGTAACTGAGGCAAGGGGAAGCAAATTGCAGAAGGACGATGTGCTTATGATCTCAGGTTTTTACATCGGTTTTGAGCTGCTGATAAGCGACGTAGTACGCAATGGCCTACATCTGGGCTCTTATCGTGCCGCCAAACAGGGCGGACTTACGGGCATTGAGATTATTAACTAATAATACAATATTTTTTATGCAGAAATCTTTAACTGCCCTTGTGGCGATTTTGATGGCCGGCATGGTATCGGCTGGTAATATTGAGAGCGTTATTTCCGTACCGGCCGATGCGTCAGTGGCGGTATGCTCGGAAGTGACCCAGAGTGCGACAGCTTCTAATATCATCAACAAAATACCCTCCTTTGCCGAGATTTATAATCAGCTGTTTAATCATGATTCCCTTGTGTCGCTATTCACAAATCGCGGATTTGAAGTATCGGCTCCTACGTATACTTATACTATCACGGAAGAGGAAGCCGGGCCAGAAGAGCCGGGTACATACGTTGGGTATAAGCCAGTGGTGGCCAAACTGAATGTGGGAGGCGAGCCTTCATGCGTCTTCGAGCAGATTATTGAGCATGGCTGGGGCTTTAAGATTACTATCAATGGCGCTCCTGAAGTATTGGCTGCGATGAAGAAGGCGGCCGATGCAAAGTTTCATGAGGAGATGGAGCAGTTCACTCAATATGGTTTTGAATTGGATGAATTGATGGAATACAGCAGGTGCTCTCTTAATGGAAATACTTTAGAAATATTTATTGATCAAATGGGCGACTGACGCGACCGCATGGCTAAATATCTTTTTTGCGACGGCGGTCTATTTCGCGTGAATATAGTGAGTTGATTTTGGAATCAAGAGTCATGAATCGTCCCCATTCGTTGCTGGTGCCGAGCATAGGTAGGACTTCAAATGGGTCTTTTAGCCCGTACCGCTCGTATATTGCCTTGAATATAGCATTCTGAGCATCCATTTGGTCTTTAGCATACGACTTGATGACAAAGGAGAGCTGGTCGGAAGAGGTCTTGGGGTCGTCGGCAAGAGTCTGAAGATACTCAAGGCGCGGGTATAAAGGGCCGTAATACTTCTTTACGATATTATCTACCGCCGGGTTGGTATAGCTACTTTTAGATTCCTTTACCGCAGATGCTTCCGCTATAGTCGGTTCGGTTTTCACTACCGTCTGCGGTGGGGCTGGGGGCTCATGCTCAGTATTGGAATTGTCTTCAGGCTTCGTTACATCAACTTTAGTTTCCGGCACTTCAGTAACAATATTGTTAGTATCGGAAGTGTCATTTCTTTCGATATGGGGTGGTGTATGAACCGCCGTCACTCTCACTTTCTTGTTATTGAAAAAGAATGCACAGCATATTCCGGCAATTATCAGGAGCGTTAGAAATAGTGCATATAGTAATTTGCGTAGCACACGGCCACCGTTCAACTCTTTCCTGACAAGCTCTGCCGTGACAGTGTCTTTTTCGCAAACTTCAGCTACCCTTTTCAATCCAAGCGCTGAAGCAATTCTGCCAAATCCTCGCAAATCCACGGTACCGTCGTAGCAATCATCACACCCATATTTCTTACTGTCGCCGTGCGTTGAGTCAAGCCACGAGGTATAGGCCTTATCAAGGTCGATCAGCATGATCGGCCGATTGACGTAGGGTGAAACCATCACGTTGTCAGCTTTGATGTCGCAGTGAATTACATTGCGCCTGTGCAGATATTCAATCACATCGAGCAGTTCCGACATCATTTGCTTCACAAATTTGCGATTCCCGAGTCTTGCGTCACCTCTACGTATCAGATCAGAGAGAGTATCACCTTCAATGAAGTCCATCACGATATAATCATCGCCGAAGCCCACATAGTGAGCGAGGGAAGGGTGACTAAGGTTGATTCCGAGATCGTATTCTTTATCAAAGGCGGCACGATAGAGCGGATTGGATCGATATTCAGCTTTCAGGCGTTTTACAAAGACACGTCTGCGTTGGATTGTTGATATGAAGGTATCGCAAGTCGAACCCTCTCTGTCAAGCTTTTGAGCCTTGGAGAAGTCAACTCGCAATGAAAACTCGCGCAATGAATCACGCTCAAACCCCGAAACTATGGTATCCTCATCATTCACAATGCAAAATTAGCATTTTTTACCTTTAAAATTTAAATTAATAGTCTACGAAAAATTGCATCAACATTCAGCGTGTGGTGAGTAACTGCAAAAGCGGAATATAAAGGCTTATTACGAGTGCAAAATCGGGCAGTCATTAACGCGAGAAAAGAGGACTCTCGCGTAGAGAATCCTCTTTTCAGTACCCGGAGCCGGGATCGAACCGGCACGGATTGCTCCATCGGTGTTTGAGACCGACGCGTCTACCAATTCCGCCATCCGGGCTTAACGACCGCAAAGGTAGGCATTTTATTCCATATCTCCAAAATTTTTTCACACGCTGTATTCGATGTAGTATTCAAATCGCAGTAAACACAGTTCTAAAACTACTTGGGATGATATATTTTGATGTAGTAGTAATTACCTTTTGCTTCGTTGCATTCAAATGATACGGAATAATACTCACCGTCTTTGCGAATGCTGTAAGCCTCCAGGTTTTTCCACCCGTCGGCTCCGGCTTTCTTCTGCTTTCCGGTGTAGCTCACAGCATAGCCTGCGCTCTTGAAGTCGGATATTATCTTCTTAAAATACTGCTCTACTTCCTTTTTCCACGAATCATCGTTTTGGAAGGTCATATTTTGTGTCAGCATTGCCGGCGCTATGGTTACGCTATAGCCGGCCTCCTTGCCTCCATTCGTTGCGTAATAACTCATTTGGCTCGCTATGAAGTAATTTGCATCCTGCTCTATTTTTTTCTTATTATATTTCTGCGGACCGGAGTGCGAATAGGGTAAAAGCAGATATGTGCTGTTGAACTCAGTAGCCGACACGCGCTCTACTACGTGGTATGCATTTTCCTGATATGCCGGATAAATAAATTGTGATTGGTAATATTTCAGGATTTTGGCGGGGGAAGTACCCAATACCGCTCCTTCCACTCCAAAAGGATTGGCCATCAATTCCACCACACTGCTGTAGAATTTTCTCAGATGAGGCTTATCGCCCGATTCGCTGATATAGATTTTTACTCTATAACTACCGTTGCTCTCTTTTTCCACTCTTACTCCGGTATAATGGGATGTAGGTGAGCCGCTCCCTTGTGCTGACTTGAAAATCAACGGAGTTGTGGGATAAGTTGGTTCATTCGTCAGTTTATACCCTTTGGCTTGCATGGCATCGTAAAACTCTTTACCAAAGTCCATCGCCGCTTTTTCGGTATCAAACCTGAGCACGTACCGGCAGGCAACATTATTATACTCTCTGAGCATAATTATTTCCGAACATCCGCGTCCGAGGAATTTAAATTTTGATGCGTCGGCACCCGAAAAAGATACTTCAGTGAGAGGCTTGGCAGGAATCTCATCTTTGCCTGTAGAGCCCGTTGCCGCTTTTAGGAGATTTAGATATTCCCTGGCGTCGGCATCGCGCCATTTTTGCATAGTGTATTTTCCGAGCGGTGCGGCAAGATAGGCCATAGCATTAGCGTCAAGGGTTGCTTTTTGTGCCTTTTGCGCGGGCTGAGGCTTGGCTGCCGGTTTTGATGATGGCTGAGAGGAAGGTTTTTTTCCGGAGGTTTTCCCGGTAGTATTTCCTCCAAAAAGGTAGCTTTTCATCTTTTGGAATTCCTCTGCCCTGGTATACTTCACGGTAAAAATATCTTCAAGGATAATCTCTTTAGGAGTAAACATTATTGAGAATTCCACATTATTATGCGTTTTAGCTGTAAACTCTATGAGATTGTCGCCGTAAATGCGAGGATTATATATTGTATAATTACATAGCAAATTTCCTGATGCAAGAAGCTTAAATTGGTATGTACCGTTGTTGTAGTCAGTCACTGAGGTCTCTCCTAAGCCCGCCGCCATAAATGCTAAGTCTCCTACATCATCCATATCTTTATTAGGTTTGATTAATGATGTGCTTTCGAATATGATAGTTTCAGCCAATGTATTTGTCGGAAACAATGATATAAATGCCAATAGAATCGGCATTAGCAGATTACGATGAGAGCTCATATATAGATCCTTACGCGACTATTAAATATTAAGCGTTATTAAGTCCTTATCATAACAGGCTTGTGGCGAGCTGCTCAAGCAGATATACTCCGATACCGGCAAGATAGCCGAGCAGAGCAAGCCAGCTGAAGCGCTTTAGATACCAGCCAAAACTTATTTTCTCAAGTCCCATGGCTATCACGCCGGCCGCTGAGCCGATGATCAGTATGCTGCCTCCTACTCCGGCACAATATGAGAGAAGTTCCCAGAAAGTACCGTCAACCATAAAGTTGGCCTCGTAGCCGGTGGCGGTGGCATCGGCTATTGGATACATTCCCATTACGCCTGCCACAAGTGGCACGTTATCAACTATTGAGGAGAGCACGCCGAGTACGGTGTCGATGATGTAGACGTTGTGAATGCTTGAGTCAAGAGAGGCAGCCAGCGATGCAAGCACGCCGGTTGACTGCAATACTGCCACTGCCATGAGTATGCCGAGGAAGAAGAGTATCGAGGGCATGTCTATATGTGCCAGCACTGTGGGAAGACGGTGTTCTTTAGCTTTATCAAGCATTTTTTTGTTGTAAAAAACTTCAGTAAATACCCACAGCACACCAAGCACGAGAAGCATTCCTACAAATGGAGGAAGATGCGTAAGTGTCTTGAAAACAGGTACAAAAATAAGGCCTCCCACGCCGAGGAAGAAAATTGTCTTACGTTCCTTATTTGTAATGTTGGTATCAGCAGTCACATCCTGTTTTACCGGCTCCAGCTCTCCCTTCAGTGAGCGGCTCACTACAAGCAGCGGCACTATCATTGATGTTATGCTCGGTAGCAACACATAGCATATAAGCGATTGAGCAGTAACATTCCCTTTGACCCAAAGCATGATGGTGGTGACATCGCCTATCGGGCTCCAGGCACCTCCGCTGTTGGCGGCTATGACGATAGCTCCCGCATAGAGCCAACGAGTCTTTTGATCCTCTATGAGTTTGCGCAGCAGCATAATCATTACTATGGTGGTGGTGAGATTATCAAGTATGGCCGACATAAAGAAGGTGGTGATGCAGATTATCCACAGCAGTTTGCGCTTGTTGCGCGTCACAATCCTGTCAGTGATTATGCGAAATCCTCCGTGCACGTCTACGAGCTCAACTATCGTCATGGCGCCTATGAGGAAGAGTAGTGTCTGCGTGATGTCGCCAAGATGCTCTACAATATCTACATCAATAATATATTGCAGGCTTTGGTGAGCGAGACTTTCACCCTTCAGCCCCGGGTGAGATGCAAGGTATTCGCTGAAGTGCTCACCGTTTAGAGCAGGCACTATTGATGCTCCTCCGAGAGCATAGCATATCCATAGCGTCATGCCAAGTATCAGAGCCGATGCTGTTTTGTCTACCTTTATTGGATGCTCAAGCGCTATGGCAAGGTAGCCTACTACGAAAATAATAAGAAGGAGTGTGGTACTCATGGTAAATTTACTTGAATTTTTTTGAAAGGCGGAGAGGCCAAGGCTATTTGTTGTGTCCGGTCTCTCCGCAGTGTTTTAGTTTATGTAAGTTATGGTTTTTTATTATTCCCGGTAAGTTCGGAATATCTTAATAATTCGGGGCGGTATTCAAAGTGCATGGTGTCATAATGATACCATGCTCCTCCCCATATAAAGCCGTGCTTTTCAAAAATTTCAACTATTTTTCGCGGAAATTTATTTTTGTAAGCAAATTTGGCAAGTTCATTGTTGGTATTAGCAGCCCATTGCCAGTAGTCGCTGTGTTTTACAGCTATATCGAAAGCTATGCCGTAAGAGTGTGCGCTCTGGCGCTTGGCTCCTCTCACAGGACGCCAATAGAATGTGCCGGAAGACTCTATATATTTCTTCAGTTCAGGGTATTTTGATATTTCTGCTTCAACCTTCCTCAATGCGTCGGCTGCGCCATTTACCTTGGTAAACTGTACACTTTTGCCAAACCACGGTACTCTCACAAGATTCTTCTGCACGGCAGCGGCCGAGTTGCCATACATCTTTTTGTAGAGTGCTTCGGAGCGTGAGCGACCCGGATCGGAAAGATATGCAGGAGGAGTGACAAGGGAATTGTATGGGGTGAAGAACATATCCTCAATGTCTCCGTCATCAAGGAGGGCCTGAAAATCCTTCACCTGTCCGTCGTCATATATCATGGTGGAGCCGTCCTTGAAGTATACGGTGTTGCCTTCTATCTTAGAGATAAAGTCCGGATATGACTCCAGAAGAGCGCGTTTGCCGGCTTCATGGTCAGTCTTTGCGGCATTCGCTCTTTTAGGGTCGATAGGTTGAGGCGTGATTTTTATGGCTTCCTGTGAGCCGAAGGCTTGAGAGGCAGCGGCAACAGAGGCTTGAGCCTCGGACTGTGTAGTATCAGGCGTGTCGGCATTAACAGTCCTCTCACCTTTACTGCAGCATACGCATAACAGCAGTGAGGCTATGAAGAGGAAGTATTTTCGTCTGTTCATTCCTGTGGGATATTAATACTCAAACTGCTTGATCAGCATGATATTATGCTGTTCGGTCTTAGAAAGCTCATTCAGAGGCACCTCATTGCGGTAAGGGCGATACCAAGAGAATTGGTTGAAGTAGTTTCTCAATTTTGCATCTTTGAATTTTCGTCCATGACGTGCATAAATCACGTTGCGGAGAATGCGCAGTTCTGTCGGGGAGAAGTAATAGACGTCGTCGGGAGTGAGCCAGGTGTGGCAAGCTATGTCAGAGAAATCACCTACATAGCCGATGGTGCGGATAGTGCGCTTGCGCGTAGGGCGATAAGTACTTCTGGAATAGTTATCACCGGGCACCGGAGCGGCCGAAGCATCAAAAGCGGAATCGCAGAGCATTGTTGCACCCGCCGTCATAGCAAGAGCCAATAATAATCGTGATAAGAAATTTTTCATAAAGTAATAAATTTCAGGTTGTTAATTCAATAGTAAGGTTGATGTAGTTATCACTCCCAAGACTGGATAAGTGAGAGGTTGCTTTGCTCCACACGACTCATTTCGCTCGGTGAAACTACTGAGCGCGAGGGCACGTACCATGAGAATTGACTGAAATACTTGCGGAGGTCGGCCGATTTAAATTTATAGCCATGGTGAGCGTAGATAGCATTGCGCATGATTCTTAATTCTGAACGGCTGCGTCCGGCAAGGTCGGCATCAGTTAGATATCTGGTCGATACGAAGGCGTATGGGTCGTTGGAGCTTGTGTAGGCGGGACGCGATGCCGGGGCTGCGGCCGGAGCTGCTGGAGTCTCAATCACCTGCACTTCCTTTACCACCTGTATTGTCTCTGTTGCAGGGGATGAAGGCTGAGTTTTTTCGCGGTTAGGACTGAATACACCGGTGAAGAAAAGTATCAACAGTACAATTATAATGAGCCCGATCACCGCCGTTATAATTATCAAAGGCTGATTTGATCGGTTGCCACTTGGAGCCGGAGTCATTGGCCGGTCATTAATTGCGCCCGTAGGTGCTCCGCAATGAGGACAGAAGGCTTGATTGTTGTTGATTTGATTTCCGCAATTACTGCAAAACATAATGAATGTAGGGTTTATTCTTATTAATCGTCAGGCACAAAGGTAATAATAATTATCAAATCCTCAAAATTCATAATCTCAATCAAACTCTTCGCGCATCGTGCACTCTTTTCATGAAGTCAATGAGTAGTCACGCAGGCAGGTTGCCGTCAAGCCAGGCGTTGATCATAATTCTTGCCAGCGACGGCATTGAAGGAATGGGAGGACAGGCTTCACGACTGAAAAAGCGGGCATCTGACAGTTCTCCATCACCTTTTCCAATATTGCCGTCTTTATACCTTGCGGTAAATCCTACCATCAGATTGAAGGGGAAGGGCCAAGGCTGACTTCCGAAGTACTTAACTTCCCCAATGTCAAGGCCGGTCTCTTCCTTAACTTCTCTCACCACACATTCCTCAAGGCTCTCTCCGGTCTCCACGAAGCCGGCCACCAGCCCATAGAAAGGTCGGGAGAATGATTTAGCATGTACGAGAAGAGCTTCTTCCCCTTTGGTGACAAGCACGAGTATAGCCGGCGAAGGTGACGGCCATATTTCATATCCGCATTGACAGCATTTTCTTGAAATTTCGGTTGCTTTCAGCATCTTACTGCCGCATCGTGAACAAAATTTATTATCATTTTTCCAAACCAGCAGTTCTCTGCCCTTTGCAGCCAAGCGATAGTCCTCCTGCGAAAGTACGGAGTACGAAGTTCTAAGCTCGATCATCTCAAATCCGACTTTCGGAATAGCATCGGTCGGAATCTCCTTGACTATACAATCTGTGGCAATCGTGAAGTCACATTCTTTGGCAATATCTTGGAGTATTTCATGGCAATAAGGGAGTCTCAATCCGGTATTGTCTCGAAGCAGCAACAAGGCACCGTCGTGCATAAGTATAGCTTTTGTTTTATCCATTTCACTATCGGGGTGGATTGTTAAGAAGTCTTCGTGGTGTGGCTGTTGGGAATCCGGTTTTCCCTTTACAGAGTTATTCTTTGCATTGCACATGCTATTTCTGAAGATTTCTTATTACGATAAATTAAGCAGGCTGTGTCGGAATTCTTGGATTTCAACACAGCCTGTATTTGATTTTCAATAAGTAATATATTGTTAAGCCTTACCGTCGGAGCCGAGCACGTTGGTAATTTTGTGCTTGTAGAGGCGCTCCATTTCGTCGCGGGCCGGACCGAGATATTTACGCGGGTCGAATTCTCCCGGCTTGTCGTTGAGCACTTTGCGCACTGCTGCCGTCATTGCCAGACGACTGTCGGAGTCAATGTTGATCTTGCAGACATTCATCTTGGCTGCTTTGCGAAGTTCATCTTCGGGAATGCCTATGGCATCGGGAAGTTTGCCACCGTTTGAGTTGATGATATCTACGTATTCCTGAGGCACTGAAGGTGATCCGTGGAGCACGATGGGGAAATCGGGGAGTTTCTTTTCAACGGCTTCCAATACATCGAATGCCAACGGTGGAGGAACGAGACGACCGGTTTTCGGATCACGGGTGCACTGCTCGGGGGTGAATTTGTAGGCACCGTGTGAAGTGCCGATTGATATAGCGAGAGAGTCACAGCCTGTGCGGGCTACAAATTCTATCACTTCTTCCGGGTCAGTGTAGGTATGATGATCAGATGATACTTCATCCTCCACACCGGCAAGTACGCCGAGTTCGCCTTCTACGGTCACTCCATACTGATGAGCGTATTCCACAACCTTCTTGGTGAGCTCTACATTCTCTTCAAAGGGAAGATGACTGCCGTCAATCATCACTGAAGAGAAGCCGTTGTCTATACAGTCCTTGCAAAGCTCGAAAGTATCGCCATGGTCAAGGTGAAGGCAAATCTGAGGATGTTCCCAGCCCAATGAGCGTGCATATTCTACAGCGCCTTGAGCCATAAAGCGAAGCAGAATGGGATTTGCGTAGTTTCTGGCGCCCTTTGATACTTGAAGGATAACGGGCGATTTCTCTTCGGCAGCGGCCTTAATGATGGCCTGAAGCTGCTCCATATTGTTAAAGTTAAATGCAGGAATGGCGTAACCGCCTTTGAGAGCCTTGGCAAACATCTCTGTGGTGTTGACCAGCCCTAATTTTTTATAATCTACCATACGAAATAATGTTTTTAGGGCATGCGTGGCAGCCCTTTTTTAATTTATACGCAAAACTAAGTAAAAAAGTTCTTGACGCAATACAAAATTATTCACATTGACAGAGGCATTTCTCACCAAAATTTCATATCTTTGCGGTTGATTGCACAATAATAGCCTTTCGGCATCAGCTCGTGAGGCAAGACAAAACCTAAGAAATTATGAAAATATTCAGTCCTCAAGTACTGAAAGAGATAGAAAATCTGACATGTGAGCGTCAGAATATTGACTCGATAAAGCTCGTGGAGCGCGCTGCCGCTGCCGTGAGTTATGAGTTGATTTCACGCTTCCTCCCGTCCAAACGCTTTGTGGTGGTTGCCGGTCCGGGTACAAACGGGGCAATTGCTCTTGCCGTGGCATACGCTCTATTGGAGCAAGGCTACAAGCGTATCGAGGTGTTTCTGCTTAATGTCTCGGATGATCTGTCGCACGACTGCGCAGAAATGCGAAGGAAGCTCATCCCGATAGAGGGCGTGGATTTTACCGAAGTGAAGAAAGGCTTTTCACCACCTTATCTTTCAAAAGATGATGTGGTAATCGATGGTCTCTTCGGATACGATATAGCCGATGCCATGCGCGGCGGATTTGTTGTTCTTGCGCGCTATATTAACGAGTCCCGTGCTTTCACTGTATCAATTGATATTCCTTCGGGGCTCAGTGCATCCTGGAATAATGCCGGCACTCTCCGCCGCGACATGATTCATGCTTCTCTCACTCTTTCCTTTCAGCTTCCCAAACTTCCATTTTTTCTCGAAGAATACGCAGCTGTGGTGGGGGAATGGAAGCTGCTTGATATAGAGCTTGACGCGGCTGCAATTAAAGAAAAGGCTACGGATTACCGACTTCTTGAGGCGCGCAGTATCCGTCCGTTGCTTCGCCCGCGACCACTTTTCAGCGGTAAGCGCGACTATGGATCGGCCATGCTTTTTGCCGGAAGTGTCGGTATGCTCGGGGCTGCAGTGATGTGTGCACGGGCATGTCTTAAGGCCGGTGCCGGTCTTGTGTCAGTTCATTCGGCGCGAATAGGCATGTCGGTGTTGCAAGGAGCGGTGCCGGAAGCTATGTTTGAGCCCGATAAGAATGACTATCGCATCACCGACATGACACTTCATCATACTCATCAGGCTGTGGCTGCCGGGCCCGGTATCGGTACAGCGGCGGCTACTGCTGAGGCTCTGGAGGCTATGATATCATCATGCAAGAGTCCGCTCGTACTGGATGCTGATGCTCTCAACTGTATTGCAGAGCACCCTCACGTGCTCACTCAGCTCCCTCCCGAGACTATTCTCACCCCTCACATCGGAGAATTTGACCGACTTTTCGGCCAACAACCTGACTCGGAAGAGCGGTTGCGTAAGGCCATTGAGGTCAGTGCGCATTATGGTATCATAATCGTGCTCAAGGGGCATTTCACTACTGTGGTTTGTCCCACAGGGCGCGTATTCTTCAATTCTACAGGCAATCCAGGTATGGCTACCGCCGGCGCCGGCGATGTGCTCACCGGCATCATCGCGGCATTTCTCGCTCAGGGCTATAATCCTAAGCAGGCAGCGAAGATAGGAGTATATATACATGGCCTTGCCGGAGATTTGGCAGCGGAGGAATTGGGTGAATACGGACTCACAGCTACCGATATAGCCGACTA
>CAYNNV010000007.1:0-30410 GCA_964398625.1 uncultured Sangeribacter sp.
GTGTTATTAAGAAGAGAAGCAATGTGCCAAATCACCAATGTTCTTGATCTTTCCGGGCAACTTGATAATCATGTTGTCGGATTGCTTGAATCAATGCTTGAGAAGACTCGGCTTGTAAGAGTGGACAGTGATATTCCTGAGCGCTTGATTGTGAAGGAGGATCGTGCCGATGCAGGGCTAACTCCAATGGAAGCAGACATTCTGACAACCATGTTCTCATCTCAATTGCCGAAAATAGAGAATGTTGATTTTATTGTCAACTTTGAGGCTCTTTCTCCTACGGATGCACCTGCGCTTATTACGCAGAATGAATTCATGCGTCGTATGAAAGATATGGCTTCGCAACAGCCCGGGATGAGTTTCTATGGTAATTTGCCTGATAATTTTGCTTTTGTTATAAATACGAAACAGCCAGCTATTGAAAGAATTATTAAGCTTGCATCAAGTTCGCTTGAATCTCGTGTGGCTCCATTAAGGGCGGCGATTGAGACGCTAAATAATGAGATTACAGCATCACGCAAAGAAGCCGAGGAAAATAAAGAGTCCAATATTGATTTTTCGGAAAAGGAGAAAAAAGTGGCTGATCTGCGCACGGAAGAAATAAATGTGATAAAAGATTATGCCAAGACACAGCCAAATGTAGGGCAGATTATTGATCTTGCTCTTCTACAGCGTGGATTGCTTAAGGGAGAAAGAATGAAAGAGTTTCTGCGTCGCAGCGTAAGTTTGCTTGATAATTGAAAAAATATAGCTTTGCTTGATTTCTGACTTCACAAGATGGATTGAAATCTATAACCAAATTTACTCAGATATAGTTAATTATTGAGAGAGGGTAAATCATTCGCAAGATTGATTTACCCTCTCAAATTTGTTAGATTAGTAATGTTATTTGAAGAGATATTGTGATGAAATAGACTGCTTATTATGAATCCGGCGAATAGTATCGGCGAATAATTTTGCAACGGGTAGAACTGTTGCTTTCTTGTTATCCTTTACGTATGGGATAGAATCTGTGAATATTATCTCAGTTAGCCCACAGTTCTCAACTCTTTCAGTAGCAGGATCTGACATCACGGGATGAGAGCAAAGAGCACGCACAGATTTGGCTCCGGCACCGAGTAGGAGGTCAGCAGCTTTGGTTATTGTACCGCCGGTATCAACTATGTCGTCAACAAGAATTACGTTTTTGTCTGTTACGTCACCAATAACAGTCATTTGGGCCACAACATTAGCTTTTGCGCGCTGTTTATGACAAAGAATCAAAGGTACATCAAAGTATTTAGCGTATGAATTAGCACGTTTTGCACCTCCAACATCGGGAGAAGCAATCGCCATATTTTCAAGTTTCAGAGATTGGATGTAAGGGATAAAGATTGATGAGGCATAGAGGTGATCAACCGGGCAATCAAAAAATCCCTGAATTTGGTCAGCATGAAGATCCATAGTGATAACACGATCTACACCGGCTTTTTCCAAACAGTCAGCTACGAGTTTGGCGGCAATAGAAACACGAGGTTTGTCCTTTCGATCCTGACGTGCCCAACCGAAATAAGGCATAACAGCGATTATGCTTTCAGCAGAGGCTCTTTTGGCTGCATCAACCATTAGGAGGAGTTCAAAAAGATTGTCAGCAGTGGGGAAAGTAGACTGTACAAGATAAACTTGTGCTCCGCGGATTGATTCCTCAAAGCCAACTTCAAATTCTCCATCGGCAAAATACTGTGTAGTCATTTTGCCAAGTTCAATACCAAGTTCTTTACAGATGCTTTCGCCAAGATAGTGGGAACGAGTTCCGGCAAAAACTTTCAATGGGGGTAAATTGCTGCTCATAATATAGATATATGATAGATTATTAAAGTAGTCAGTTTTGATTAAAGTCAGCCACTTCATTGTCATTCCAGGCAATTACTACGGCAGAATACGGAGGAACCTCGATATCAACCGAAGCGTCCTTTCGTAAAGTGAGTGACATTTGTTTATCGTTTAGAAGATCTACTGCCACAACGTAACCTTCTTTCATTTTGAGGAAATCAAATGCGTGAGCCGGCAATAGCACGGCAGCGTTCCTACGGATGTCAGAGAAATTAGCTGCTATCAGCACATGCTGAGTACCGGAGGAGCGGAGAAATAGATATATTGATTCCGGATTGACATCGCGCGAGAAATGATTGGCATACATCAGATCAAAAAATGATCCTTCTCTTATAGCCGGGGAATCATTCAGGAGTTTAAGAATACGGGAATATGTATTGCGTAATCTCTTTTCAGCACGCGTAAGTCGCTGCCCGGCGCATCTACCGTGGTCATACCATCGATAAAGAGTATCCACACACCAGTAATCAAAGATAGTAGTGCGATGATCGTAGCCTGAGAAGCCTTCGTGTTCAAGAGCCGGTTCTCCAAGTTCTTGGCCATAATATATCATAAATGCTCCTGAGCCAATCATAGCGCTAACTACAAGTGCAGGAATAGCTTTAAATGGATCACCGAGACAGCAAGTTGACGCAAGACGCACTTCATCATGATTTTCGAGGAAATTGAGCATTGATGGAGAAATTCCCTCAGTATTCTGCCAGCAACGAGTAATGTCAGAAGCCGGTCTTCTTCCTGCTGTAATATCAATTAGGGTATCGTAAAGATTTACTTTATCATAAAGATAGTCAAAGCATCCATAATCAAGATAGGGACGATAAAGATTTGTATCGTATATCTCACCAATGAATATTATTTCAGGATATTTTTCTTTGACTTTTGGGATAGCATAGTGCCAAAATTTTAGTGGAACGAGAAAAACCATATCACAGCGAAAACCGTCGATACCCTTGTCGGCCCAATAAAGAAGAATTTCTACCATTTTGTCCCAAAGTGCAGGACGTGGATCAAAATGTTCTGAATGGTCTCGAAAATCCACTCCGTAATTTAGTTTTACGGTTTCATACCAGTCATTTATAGACGGTGAGATAGAATAACAATCGTTACCGGTGGCTTTAGCAGGATTTTCCTCATAGTCATTCGCTTCAAAAATAGGCTTCAGAGGCGAACCAAGATAGTAATAATCATTATCCGGAGAGAAAGATATTGAAGTGTTATCGTTATCTCCAATACCTATAGTCCCTTCAGGAGCAATGTCGGAGTGATATACACGGGCTGTATGGTTGGGGACAAAATCTATTATACATTTCATCCCGGCATTATGTATCCTTTCAATCAGTGCTTGAAATTCTTCCAGCCGATTATCCGGATTCTCAACAATCGCTGTAGATATATCGTAATAATCTTTGATGGCGTAAGGACTTCCGGCCTCACCTTTCACCATCTTTTCGGGGTCGCGCTCAATGCCGAATGCTGAGAAATCGGTCTTTGTAGCCATTTCAATTACACCGGTAAGCCAAAGTGTATTGACTCCGAGATCACGTATGCTGTTAAGAACTGTATTATTGATATCAGCAAGGTGTCCGGAGCCATTTTGAGCAAGAGTTCCGTTTGGCAGACAAGTCGTGTTGGTATTAGTAAATAAGCGCGGAAATAATTGATAAATTACGGGGCGACTTTTTTGCATTGGAACTTCAGCTGACATGGAAGGTGGAATTATTTACAAGATTTTTTCAAAAAGCCGTGAAGCTGAGTCATATCCCTCTACAATAATTTTTTTCATCGATGAAAGGCTGAAAGTGCCGTATTGAGCCAGTCCTTGACTTTGAATTATGTGGTCACATATTTTCAAGTCGTTGATTGTATTTGCCTTGGTCATTAGAGAATATGATCTCAGTGTTATAGCATATATGGATTTTGTATATTTGTATGAGCGGTCAAGCGGACTGCAGTTTACGCCAATAAGAGTCTTACAACTGTTTCTTATAGCCCATGCAGGCAGATTACTGAGAACTCCACCGTCTACATAATTTACGCCGTTGATTTTAACAGGCTTGAAGATAATCGGTATACTGCATGAAGCTACGACTCTCTCCGTAGCTTCACCGGAAGTGAAACTTACAGCTTTTCCATGGTCAAAATCGGTGCAGACAACTGAAATGGGAATCAGAAAGTCTTCAAGATTGTGTACAGGGAGCCATTCTTTAAGTCTTGCTCGAAATTTGTCAAGGCTGAAAAAGCCCTCTTTCGGGATAGTAAATTCGGTGAAATCAGAAAAAGAATTAAGTTCGCGGAAACATTCAATCATATCTCTTGCGGAGCATCCGGACGCAAAAAGAGATGCGGCAATAGCACCGGCACTGACGCCGGAGACAACATCAGGTACGATATTGAATTTTTCCATCGCCATAACAACACCGATATGAGCAAATCCTCTAGCTCCGCCTCCACTGAATGCAACACCCATTGTAGGACGCGAAAACTTCACGTTTGTAAGTACTTCGGTAATTGTCTCCTTAATTTTCATATAATGCCTGTTGACCGGAAATGAGAAGCATTTCCACGACGTATTGCAAAGTTAATAAAAATAATTCGGGCAAAAGAAGAGTGGGGCGTTTTTTTTATTAAAAAATAAGCTTTCCGCTTTTTTTAGCAGGTTTGCTATTTTTTGCATTTTTGCTATTAGTGCTAATCGAGTCTTTTTGAATGATCTTTTTGCGAGGTCGAAGGAACGAGAACCACTTGTCGAAGTCGTGCTTATAAATTACACCAATCCCTTGAGTAGTAAGAGCTGAACGTAGGTAATAGTTTTCATCATTAAAATGATTATACGCCTTAAGTCTGAGCGAACCATTGCGTGTTAGGAGATATTCAAGGTCAAAATCGCCGATGAAAGTAGTTGATGAAGAGGAACGGTCTCTATACCCGAAATTACCATTAAATAGCAATCGGTCATTCAGGAGTGAGGATGATAGTGCAACATCAACCTCAGTATCTGAGAAATTACCTTTGTCTGTCCGGAAGTATGGCGATACACTCCATTTCTCCGACAGTTGGCCGAGCATATTGCTCAACTGTGACGAGATAGTGGATGAGGCCACAGATGCAAGTTCATTATTAGAGCGGTCACCTCCCATATATTCAGGTGTATAGAAACGGTTAAGTGCCAGAAGATATACAATCTGCGTATTAAGCATATCTTCTGTAGATATTATAGATTTCACTTTTCTGACTACGTCTTCGGTTAGTGTGGGAAGTTCAATATCCATCTTAATATCAGGGTGATCAATCTCGCCTTTTACCATAAGAACTGCCTCAACGGGCACACTTGTGCGGTTAAGATCGCGATCACTTGCAAAAGATTTATCCAAATCCGATATATTTGTATTCACTCGATAGGCAGCAGTAATATCAAGTGAAGCATCCAGTGGATTGCCGGAAAATGAGATTGAACTCCCCTCTTTAATTATAAACTCTTTTACAATGATATCCTGGAGTGTAAGATTGTAATTCCCTTTTTCCAATTCATATCTGCCCAACATGGTGAATTCATCATTAGCAGAATTATACCCTATTCTGATTGCGCCGTTGCCTGTTGCGCGAATCTTATCGCCACCGACCGGATCCATAATTATATTCATTTGAACTTCAGGAGTGATGGTGGCCTGGAGATCCATGGAAAATATTGAGGGGCGTTGAGCTTCTTCTTGTTTTACTTTTTTTCTAAATCTCTTAATTATGTCGGGAACAGTATCTACAACTTCTGTATGAATACTTGCTTTACGTTTATCAGTGAAAATCAGGAATGCATAATCCTCAGCAGCCACAGCATCGTTAAGAACAAACGTAAAAGTAGAGTGAGGAGCGGTGGTCATATTCATATTAATATTTACAATGCCCGGTCTGCCTGATATTAATCCTGATCCGGAAGCGTAAATAGTGCCGTACCAATCAGGGTTTAAAGATGGATTTGTATCATAGCAAAGAAGGTCTTTAGCATCAGTTACCCTGAATTCAAAGCTTGGGTCATGAAAATATCGATGTTTTACCCAACCGGTCAGGTTGGCTGCATTCCCTTCCGGATCGTAAAGACGGAATTTTGGGATTACAATATGTCCCGGTCGTAAATGTACTGAATCCGAGCCTGCATAATAGCAATTTGTATAGTCAACCTTCATTCTAATGGTATCAGCAAAGAGATCGCCGGTGAGGTCAATATCGGAAAAATTTCCATAAAGATGAGCATGGCCGGAAGCTCTTCCGTTAACATCAGAAGTAAAAGCCTGCATAAATGGTTTGAGGAACTGAATGTTGACCTTGTCTGCATCAAAATTGAAATTTAGAGAATCACGAGTGACCCAAACACCTCCGTCAACTTTTGCCACCCTATGGCCTGCTTCCTGAATCTCAGCTCCTATACTCACACGCATATTTTTATGATCCCATTTTGATGATAGTTCCGCATCACCGAGAACCGCACCATTGTAAGAAAGAGAATCAACATGCAGCCTTACAGTTTCGCCGATAGGAAGTGATGAAAGTAGCTGCCGCCCCTCAATCAAGCCGGTAGCGCGGCCGCCGAATGAGACATAGTTTATATTAAGTGTCTCAAAAATAAAACTCAAATCAATGTCCTCAAGTGATATCTCAAGCTTATCATCGGGAGAAGCTGAGGCTTTACCAATAATATTTACAAATTGATTATCATGACTTACTCGTAGATTATCAATGTCAAGTACACCGTTTCGGAAATCTATACCTGCTTCATCTATTTCCCATACTGCTTTATTAATAAAGAACCGCGACGGATTGACCGTTAGTTCAAAATCGAGCATATCTTCAGCATCTCGGGAGAAAAGTGAAGAAATAGATACGGTGCCGCGATTGTCGGGATTAGCGAGGAAGAGCCAGTCAAGGTCGGTATCAAGCCTGTTTTCATGAGCGCTTGCAAGAAGCGATATTTTCACCTCACCCTTTTTTGCCGGCATCGTAACTGAAGTGCTCAAATTGC
The DNA here is from genome assembly GCA_964398625.1 of uncultured Sangeribacter sp. Taxonomy (GTDB): domain Bacteria; phylum Bacteroidota; class Bacteroidia; order Bacteroidales; family Muribaculaceae; genus Lepagella. The sequence goes on from CAYNNV010000007.1 coordinate 6,884, forward strand.
ATTTCTCGTTGTTTGGGTCAATAATGAATTTTAGACCAATGTCGCGTAAGAGTTTATCCTTTCCTTGTTGAAGATAAGGCATATCAATGTTCATTTCCGCAATATTTTCAGCTGCAGATATTTGGCCGATTATTGGTATATCACAGAGCATTCTTACAGGAAGCTTCATGAGTTCAGGTAGTCGATTGTCTTCCTTTAGTACAAGAGTAAATTCTATGTCTGAAGTTTCCTCTTCAGCGGTGAGTGGTACCGGACTTGAAATTGCCGGGAGGAAGGAGGATAGAAGATTCTTTATAATTTTGATTGGAGCTGTGTAGGAAAAATTGCCAGTGATATCAGCGGTGATGAAATCAGAATTAAGAGAGACGTGTTTTCTATTTGGCCTCTCAGGGTCTGATATATTTTCAGAAACTAAAGAAACATCTCCTATGTTAAAATCTCCTTTGTCGCGGTGAGAGATAAGGAGATTTTCTATGTCAACTGAACCGAGAAGTGTCTCCAGACTGTTTCCAGAAGTATTAATGCTAATCAGACCGCTCAAATCAATTGGTTTTAGCGAAGTTCCAACTGGGAAAGCATCAAAATGTAAGCGATCTATGTCCAATACAGCCTCGCAACGGGTTTCCGTACCGGCCGGCAACAAGGATCCCGAGGCTGAAAGAACTGCATCAATATCGTCTATTTTAAATTGGCCGGATACTTTGTCGGCATCTTTGTCAAGATTCGCAACAATATTTGTCCACCGTTTTCCTTCAAATTCAAAGAACGGTACATTGGCTGCTATATGTCCGGATAAGTCCTTTCCGCTTATGATGAGATCGGCCGAAGCTTCAGCAGCAAATTCGCCAAGACGTAAATTATCAATAATCTTACCAAGGGCTAAAGACGGAGTGGTAAAATTTCCGGATAAAGACAGCGAACTCTCGGAAAGTCTCTTTAAGGTAGCATCCAAATCAATATTTCCGACACCGCTTCTGATTTTGCCGAGAAAGAATAAGTTTCGTATTCCTCCTTTAAGTTTTGCCTCAAGATTAATATCTCCAATTCCTGATATAATTTTGGCGACTTGTGGGGGAATAGTTGGAATTGCCTTTATTAATCTATTAATGATTTGTGAGTCAGCAGTCAGAGATAAAGCTGAAAGATCAATAGAGAGATTATTTATATCTGTTAAATTATCGGCACTGCCCTTGACGTCAAGCAAAAGAGAACCATCGTTGCTATTGACTTTTAAGGAAGTGGAGTTGATAGCGCGCTTGTTCCCTGCAATGTCAAGCGATAACCTGAGGGGAATGTCGAAATCACTGAATTGAGGTACTAAACTCTTAAAATCTGATAAATTAAGTGGTGAAGCATCAAGAGAAACCACATGTGAAGAGTTTAGAAGAGCATTTGAGATGTCATTAAATCCGTCATATTCCAGCTGCAAAGGAGAGAAAGTCAGTTCAGACCGAGGAAACACGAGGTTGAGATTGTGTACTTTTATATCTTTAGAAGTGATAGAAACACGCGTTACAAGGCGTTTAAGATCAAGGCCGCTATCTTCTTTCACGGCTAATTTGCGTATGTCAACTTCAAAATGGTCTCTTTGAAGCAGAGGCAATACAATATCCGCATTAAGGTCAGAGAGATGAATATAATCAGGATTGAACCTGTTTTTTTTACCTCTTGACTTCCAGCGTTTCTCAAATGCGAGAGATGTGCGACGGATGGTGATGTTATGAATGGCGATGTCAAATTCTGTAGGAGGCTTATTTTTGTCCTTTGGCTTAAAAGCATCTATTATATACTGAATATTAAGGGGGGCGTCTTTGTCTTCCTGATAAATCAGAAAGTCAGCATCCACAAGTTCTGCGTATGTGATCTCTACACGCCCGTCTTTAAGAAGTTTCCAAAGGTTTATTCCGGCTCCCAATGATTTTACTCGAAGAGCTTTCTCCCCTTTTTTATCATAGAGAGTAACATTTGAAAGTATTGCTTCGTCAAAAGGATGTAGAGATAGACGCTCAACGTCTACTCTGCTTCCGATGCGGTTTTCAAGCCACTTTATGGCAATTGATTTCACCTCCTGTTGTACCTGGGGAATCCATAAGGCAGTATATATCAATACATAGATTGCGGCGACAGTTAAAACGGCCGTTAGCAGTATGGAGCGAATCACTCTATATATTGATTTAACAGGATGCATCAAGATGCAAAGGTAACCAAAAAAAACGGATTATTGATGTGCCTCATCAAGAAAGTACGCCAGTTGACTTCGCCAATGGGAAGATTTTTGTAGATTATTTGGAAATAGTTTATTTTGGTATTATCTTTGTAGCCCCAAATCAGTTGGCGCACCAACTGTAAACTAATAAATTATCCTTAAATCGAAAAATATTGCATGAATCCTTCAATTAAATTGTCACCTAACAAGGTGGTTCAATTCCTTGGCAAAGCTCCTATGGAGTTTACAAAGGCAGATATAATCCGTTTTGTAACAGAAAACGGGATTCAGATGATTAACTTCATGTATCCTGCTGATGATAATCGCCTGAAAACTCTGAATTTTGTAATCAACTCAGAAGAATATCTTGACTCAATTCTTACATACGGAGAGCGTGTGGATGGCTCAAGCCTCTTCCCTTTTATTGAGGCAGGAAATAGCGATCTCTATGTAATCCCAAGATATGCCACTGCTTTTGTTGATCCTTTCGCTGAGATTCCGACGCTAACAATGCTCGCTTCTTTCTTCAATAAAGAAGGTCAGCCTCTTCAGTCTTCTCCCCAACAGACTCTTGCAAAGGCTTGTGAAGCATTTAAGGAAGTTACCGGCATGGAATTTTATGCTATGGGCGAACTTGAATACTACGTTATTTCAGATGACTGCGGACTTTTCCCCGCATCTGACCAAAAAGGTTATCACGAGTCTGCTCCCTACGCAAAATTCAATGATTTCCGCGCTGAGTGTATGCAACTTATTGCGCAAGCCGGTGGACAGATAAAGTATGGCCATAATGAAGTAGGAAATTTCACAATTGACGGTCGCATTTATGAGCAGAATGAAGTTGAGTTCCTTCCTATTCCCGCTCTTCAGGCTGCCGATAACCTTATGATTGGCAAATGGGTGATTCGTACGCTGGCTATGAAGAAAGGATATGACGTGACTTTTGCACCTAAGATTACTGCTGGAAAGGCCGGTTCAGGACTTCATATCCATTTCAAGCTTATGAAGGATGGTCAGAATATGATGACAACTAACGGTGAACTCTCCGAAGCAGCGCGTAAAGCAATAGCCGGTATTCTTACTTATGCTCCTGCTATTACTGCTTTAGGCAACAAGGTGCCCACTTCATATTTCCGTCTTGTGCCTCATCAGGAAGCTCCTACTTCAGTTTGCTGGGGTGATCGCAACCGCTCAGTACTCGTGCGCGTTCCTCTCGGCTGGACAGGCAAGAACGACATGTGCGGAACAGCTAATCCACTTGAAGATACTTCAAATTGTGTTCCTCCTCAGAAGCAAACGGCTGAACTTCGCTCTGCTGACGGTTCTGCAGATGTATACCAGCTTATTGCCGGAATGGTGGTAGCAGCTCGTATTGGCTTTGAGATGGAAAATTCACTAAAACGCGCAGAGGATATGTATGTGAGTGTAAATATCCACAGTGACGAAAATAAGGAGAAACTTTCGGCTCTTGAATCCCTGCCCGACAGCTGTGCTGCTTCAGCAGATGCTCTTGAGAAAGCTCGTAAGGCATTTGAAGAATATGGAGTTTTTTCTCCTCAAATGATTGATGGCATTATCCGGAAGCTTAGAGGTTATCATGATGAGAATCTTAGGGAGAAACTAAACAATGCTTCTGCTAATGAGATGCTTAAAGTGGTACGCAAGTATTGGCATTGCGGCTAACTTATTTAATATTATTAATATAGGCTGTGTCAGAATTTTTAATGTTTTGACACAGCCTTTAAGATTATATTATACATTTTAATTATGGAAACAAACAGATATGAACGTGCTATCCGCCTCCCCTTTATTGGCGAGGAAGGGCAGCGTAAGATTCAGTCAGGTTCTGTATTACTTGTCGGAAGTGGCGCACTTGGAAGTTCGGCCGGACTTTATCTTGCCGGTGCCGGTGTCGGAAAGATTGGATGTATGGATTATGACAAGGTTGAAGTAAGCAATCTTCAAAGACAACCGGCATTCACTGAAGGAGATGTGGGCAATTATAAAGCGGTAACTTTAAAGCACAGATTATCAGCAATAAACTCCAGTATTGAGGTGGAAGCAATATGTAAGAGATTAGATAATGAGAGTGCTTTGGAAATCTTCAAAAATTATGATGTGATTCTTGATACCTCTGATAATCCGGCTACAAAGAATATGACATCAGAGGTATGTGACATGCTCTGTAAACCATATTGTATAGGCGGAATATTTCGAGCCACGGGACAAGTCTCCACACATTTGCCCGGCGCGGCTTCCTATCGAGATATATTTCCTGAGTACGCTAAAGAAGGTGAATATATGCCCGGAAGTGTAGCAGGAATTTTCGGACCTACTACAGGTGTAGTAGGATGTATATTAAGTGCTGAAGCTCTTCGGCTGCTTGTTGGAGAATACTCCGGAATACTTACGAACTGTCTGCTACTTATAGATCTGCAGAATATGAGCTTCAAAAAAATGAAGCTCCGGTGATATTCTCTCTTAGCGAAGCCGATTCATAGAGCTTATAAGCTTCATGTCTTTTCCTATGAGTCTATAAGCCATAATCGTTGTGACTATAGCTATAAATGGAGCTATAATTATGCTTGACCAAGAAGGCGTAGCACCGGGGATGGAATAATATCCTATATATCCGGTGAAGGCTATAGTTGCGATAATAAATAAAGTGGTTATCATACAAAGTGTGCGCTGACGCTTCGGTGTCTTAAAAAGGAAGATTGCAATAAGAGGAAGCAGGGCACTCATTAATGATAAAGTGAATAACCACCATGTGAAGACATGCACTGAAGAATTGCCATCAGTTGGAATTCCTTCCGATGAGATTCCCATTGTTGAAAAAGCATATTCCATATATTCACCGTTGAACTGAGCTAATGAGCTGAATGAGAATATTGCCATCATGACAACGGAGATAAGAAGTAGGAGAGATTGCCAGCGTTGGATAATCATAAGAGTTGAGTTTAGTTTACATGAACAGTGCAAAATTACAATTTTTTTTTAAAATATTCTGTAAAGTATGGCCTAAAATTTGTTTATTGGTTATAATCAAAACATATAATATTGCGTTAAATCATTGATATGCAACGGGTGAATAATAAGAGCCGGTAAGTTGCATTAAAGTTAAATACATAAGGAATAAGAGATATGACTGAAGAGAAGATACGGCAACTTCATAAAAATGTTCATACCCTTGCCTCAAGACGGCGCATGAAAGAAGCTCTTGACCTTCTCAAGCGATGGGCAAGGCATCAGGCTTTATGGAAAGTAGCTGACAGAGTGGCAGAAATTCAAGAGAATTACAAGAGAATGCTTGAGTATACAATTCAGGGCTTTTCTGACCCTCAGAGAGAAACGATGTACAGCAATATGCAGGAGGAAGCCTTGCAGTTAGCCGATTACTTAATGTTTACAGCTCTTAAGACTATTTCCGGAAATCCGATATATGAAGAGGCTCGCGAGGCCGATCATATTGAGATTGACAAAGGTATTGGAGATCTTATTCTATATGAGGCTCGTATTGACTCTGCCCGTCCTTCTGATGATTCCGACTCGGAATTATACGAAGGATACTACGCTATAATAGGGAAACTTTTCCGCAGTATTTGGTCTTATTCCGCTCTTTCCCGAGAGGATTATGAAGTGATTGCTGAATATATTTCATCGTCGCAAACCCATGAAGAAGGTGTATCGGTATTGATATCGGCACTTACTATTTCACTTTTTGAGACCTATGACTATCGTAAGATTCTCCTACTATTGCAAGGATATGAATCGCGGGTAAGAAAGGTGGCTGTGCGATCTATTGTTGGTTTGCTGGGTTCAATGATACTATTTGGTGACAGAATGAAGGGAAATGTTAAAATTGTAAACAGAATTAACACACTCCTTGAAAATGAAAGATTTAAACGAGATCTTGAAGTAGCGATTGTTAATACTGTCAAAACCCGTGAAACAAAGCGAATTCAGAAGACTATGGCGGAGGAGATTATTCCGGAACTTATGAAGATGCGTTCTGAACTGGCAGAGCATATCGGAGATTTGTCTGAAGTCTCAACTGATGCACTTGAGGGAAATCCAGAGTGGGAAAATATTCTATCTAATTCATCACTCAAAGATAAACTTAAAGAACTTAATGAATTGCAGTCAGAGGGAAGCGACGTGATGCTCTCAGCATTTTCTCAACTCAAAGGTTTCTCATTTTTTAATATTCCTGCAAATTGGTTTATGCCATTTTCGCTTAGGCACCCTGATGTTGAAAGTATTTTCAGTGATTTTCCAGCTTTCGGAGAAATGCTTGAAACGATGAATATGATTTGTGACTCTGACAAATATTCTTTTGCTTTAAGTGTCAGACGTATGCCTGAGTCTCAGCGTAAGACGGTCTTCGGTCAGCTTGAAGGTCAGTTTAATCAGATAAAAGAGGAAGCGGTCGGTGAAATTTTTGATACTGATTCAAAACGATTTGAAAAAGAAGTGAATGGATATATTCGCGATCTCTATCGTTTCTTTACATTATATTCAAAAGGTAAAAAAATGACATCTGCACTCTTTGACAGAGAATTTAGCGTAGATGTTCTACCAGATTTTTCTAAATCAGTATTTGATACTGATTTATTGCGTTTGATTGCGGAGTTTTATTTCAGCAAGAAATATTATGCTGAGGCTATACCTGTAATAGAACGTCTTCTTGATACGGATGAGGCCGAAGGTCACTTTTATCAAAAGCTTGGATTTGCATATTCAGCAGTAAAGAATTATGAAAAAGCTCTTGAAAATTATAGACTTGCAGAATTGATGGAAGAAGGTGGAGAATGGTTGACGAAGCAAATGGGCCATACTTACCGAGCTCTCGGCAAATATCAAGAGGCTGCAGAGTGCTATAAAGCATATTCAGATCAGCATCCTGATGACTTTGATTCTATTATGAATATGGGGCACGCCCTGATGAGTTTTGGAGATTATGAGGGTGCATCAAAAGCATATTATCATGCTTATTATCTAAATAATGATTCTATTCACGTGCTGAGAGCATTGGCATGGTCAGAATTCAGGAGGGGGAATTATGATAAAAGTAGAGAATTGTATGAAAAAATAATACTTACCTCTCCTACTGCCATGGATTTACTAAATTTTGGTCATCTTGAGTTGGCCGAAGGGCATTATAAAAGTGGAGTGGAACTATATCGCAATGCAGCTCTGGAAAATAAAGACTCGGAAAAATGGATAAGAGAGACACTGACTAATGATGCAGAAATTCTTACATCAGTCGGTATAGACATTGATATGCAGAAAGCAATCAGTGACTATGTACTGTATCTTTTAAATTGATTAGAAATTATTAGTTGAGCAGGGATTCTTCAATCTCATGAACGAGATCGAAGAGTTCAGGCTCAACCATAATTCTATTTTTAATCGCTTTAATACCGAATAGAACAGTGGCGTGAGTACGATTTAGTCTGCTCCCGATTGCAGGAGATGACAAATCCGTATGCTTGTTAGCGAGATACATTATTACCTGACGCGCATCAGCAATATCACGCATCCTGTTTTTTGAGAAGATTACATCCGGATTTACATTGCAGTGTTCGGCAGTCGTCTCAACAATCATGTCGAAATTAATAGACTTTTTTGTAACGTTCTGCACGAAATTCTTCATCACCGAGCGCGCAAGCCCTTCGCTGATTGGCTGTCCGAGAGTGATGGCACGAGTATATAGCCCAAGTACTACTCCTTCAAGTTCGCGAACTGACCCTGTAACATTCTTAGCAATGAGATTGATAATATTTTCCGGAATATCAAGACCATTGCGGAGAGCTTTAGAGATTAAAATCTTCCTTCGGAGTTCAAAATCCGGTTTTGGCAGTTTTTCAGTAATTCCCCACTTAAAACGATCAATAAGCCTGTCAGCCACACCATCCAAATCTTTTGGAGGACGGTCACATGTAAATATCAATTTTTTGCCGTGTTGCTGAAGATGTTGAAAAATGGGGAACAACGCATCCATTGTGCCCTTTTTTCCTCCAAGCTCCTGAATATCGTCAATTAGAAGTACATCAATAGTCTGGTAAAAATTGATAAACTCAGGGAGTACTTTCTTCATAGCGGCTATGCTCTGCTGATTCTGAAAGATACGCATTGTGACATATAATACCTTCAGCCGCGGGTTGTTCTCCTTTAATCGTGTTCCAATAGCTTGAATCAGATGTGTTTTTCCTACACCTACGTCACCATAAAGGAAGAAAGGATTAAACTCTGATTTATCCGGATTTTTTGCAATATACTCAGCTATAGTGAAAGGCAATTTATTGCTTTCACCTACGCAATAATTCTCAAAATTATAAGTTTTATTTAAATTTGAATCTAATTCATCCTCTTTCTCACGATGATTGAATGGTGAGTCAGTTGATACACGCTGTCGCTCAACAGGATTTGTGAGAATCGGACTTGGTTTCGGAGACTTCAGTGTCACGTTTGATTCATTGTCTCCTCTGATCAACCCTACATTATATCTAAGATCAATGTTTGGACCATATACACGGCGCAGAGTGCTCTGAATTAGGTCTTCAAACCGGCTCTCATAAATCTCCCTAATATATAGCGACGGGATATTTATAGTGAGAAGATTATTATCGTAACTCACTGATTTGGCAAAAGAAAACCATATGTCAAAATGTTCCTGACCAATATTATCTCTAATAATGTCAAGACATTTCTGCCATAATATTTTATGATCTTCTGCCATTCTTTAGTTTTTAATTCGGGTTACAAAATTCGTACATTTTTTTTAGAAAAAAAATCGGAGTTTTTTTTGCATTTAAGAGATTTCTGTTTAAGGTCTGATTATAAGGTTGATAGGTATTATTCAAAAAAATGAACACTATCTTATATAATAAACTTCAAATTGCTGCCGGAATATAAATTCGATTGGGGAATTTTCCTATGTTTATTCGCTGTACCGAATGGGATTATGTATGCACAAAACTATTAGATAGTTCTAAACAAATATTTTCTTATTCAAAATCAATCTGAATAAGCTGGTTAACAGTAATCAAATTTATTAGCAAACGTTAATCAGTTTGTTTTGGTTTCTGATATCCCCAAATAATCCAATATTATTTTGAGAAACTTTTCATACTTTCTTAAAGGAGCTTAATGCTAATATACCGCTTGGGATTACGCTGAATATCGAGAATTAAAGAATCTACATCAGCAGAGACTTTTAGTATGCGGTTGTAAAGTTCCGGATCGCTTGTAAGCAGTCCGAGAGTTGAATTAGGATTACGAAGCTGTTCGGATAATACACGCAGATTTTCTGTCATTTCAGCGGCATTGCCGGTTGCTCTGTTCACATTTTCCATGGTGGTATGAATAGGCAAAGACTTAAGTTGCCATGAAAGATTGCCAAGGTTCCGGGTCATGGAATCAAGATTGAAAACAACATGATTTACATTTCCTGCAATCATTGGAATATCGGCGGAAAGAGTCTTATTAAGACCTTGAGATGCACCAAGCAGATTATATGTGATACCGTCAAAACGTGCTAACGACTGATATATAGCCGGATCAGAAGTAATTGCATTTAGATTCAGAAGAAGCGAATCAATTTTAGGGAGAATTGCTCCAACAGAAGGAAGCAGTTCGTTTGAAACTGATGCCATTAGATCTGGAGTTACGCTGGTTGGAAGCGTAGCGCCCATATCAAGCATACGGGCAGATTTACCGCGTTCTATCTTTATAAATGAACCGGAGAGAAGAGTACTTTCTATAATAGCTTTTGAATCATGCGGAAGACGCAATTTACTATCAAGAGCAAGAAGAACCTCAACCTTACCGGGCTTGTCATAATTGAAATTAATTTCTCTAACCTGACCTACCTTATAGCCATCAATGGTAACGGGTGCGGCAACTTCCAATCCACTTACATTATCATAATAGGCGTAATAGAAATTTGCCGGTTTGAAGATATTTATTCCTTTCAGATAGTCTATACCGAAGAATAGGATCACCAAAGCTATGATTACAGACAATCCAATCGTAACTTCTTTTGTGAAAAACTTTTTCATAAGCAAATGTTGAAAAATATATTATTACCTTGACTTACAGACTAATAGCTAATTTTATTTTACAGAGCCAATCTTAAGAACCTCTGCATCTTGATAATTTTCACTCAACTGCTCTCTTAATCGTTCAATGCTTCGTTGATCGGAACTTTCGCCATAACAGTAGAGATATTTCCCTTCATGGTGTAGAACTTTAACAGCCTCACGATTAAGACCTTGCAATCTAATATCATTATTCTTTATTTTAGATTGAGAAGTAAAAAGCTGAACTGTATAAAAGCCGTTGACCGGTTTATCAAGACGAGGCACCTTAGGTGCTGCTTTATCGCTTTGTTCTGAGCTCTCAGTTCTTTTATTTCTAATGTCTGTTTTTAATTTCTCCGATTTTTTTGAGGATTCAGACGAATTTTGTGTGTTTGAAGCTTTTCCCTTCTTTCCAAAATTGGTTTCATCATTATACGATGATGTCGTCTGAGCTATGTCATTTCCATGATCAATTCTGGCTTTTCTGCGTGAAGATGACTTATTGGGGCTACCAGTGAGTTGAACTTGGTTGTCGGCGGATAACGACTCTTTATCATTCGCTTCTGCAACAACCTTTATATCATCGGCAACTTCAGGTGAAACGGATTTTTTGCGATTTCTCTTACGTGCCCCCTTAGCCTCAGTCCCGGTATCATCTTGAGTATTAGTTAAAGCAACGGTCTTATTCTGTTTAGACTTTGAACCTTTTGTCGCAGCTTGTACTGATGCAGGAGATGTTGCAGCTACTTCTGCGATTTCTTTCTCAACATTCTCATCATATAGAGTCTTGTCAATTCTTGCATGAGTTGAAGAATTCTTTATTTTCTTCTTATTCTTTTTATCCTTAATAGTATTTTGGTTTGGCTTATTCTCTATTATATTGTCAGCTTGCCGAGATTTATTTGATTGAGGCTCAACGTTTTTTTCAACATTTGTGGTAGAAGTTATCGGTATATCTGCTACAACTTGAATAGCATTTTCAGACTCTTTTGCTGCCCGAGAACTCCGGCGACGTCTTGAAGAGGAGGTAGAGCGGGTCTTATTGTTTTTATCAAGGTGCACTCTTTCGGATTTAGCAGTTCTTGATGCAAGAACAGTCTCTTCTCCGTCTGATATTTCATTATCATGTGACAGGTCAATATCAGCAGAGAGCTTTCCCCTGCCGCCGTCAGTAATTTTATAATATTCCTTAACAGCATTGAAAAGAGACTGAGCCAATTGCTTCCTGCCGGTATCAGAATTAAGATATTGAGCAGAATTGGGGTTACAAATAAAGTCAAGTTCTACGAGAACGGAAGGCATGGATGTAGCCCAAAGAACCCAAAATCCGGCTTGGTGTACACCTTTATCCTTTCTGTTGGCTGTCTTTTTAAGTTCGTTAAGTGCCAGTTTTGCAAAAGCTATACTGTGAGATAGATCTTGCTTCTGAGCCATTTCAAACATTATGTATGATTCATCGGAATTGGGGTCAAAACCTTGATAAGACTTTTTGTCTTTTTCAAGCTCAATCACAAGATTCTCGCGCCTTACAACATCACGATTCTTAGAATCGGCTCCACTACCCAGAACATATACCGATGCGCCTTCTACTGTTGTTCTGGCTTTACTTTTCGCATCAACTGAATTTGTGTGAATGGAGATAAAAAGATCACCTTTTGCCTTATTAGCCTTATCTGCTCGTCCTTGAAGTGATACGAAGGAATCATTTGAACGTGTATAGATTACCTTAGTATTTTTTAAATTTTTCTTAATAAGATCACCAAGTTCTAGTGCAACTGCGAGGTTAATATCTTTTTCTTTAACACCATTATCGACAGCTCCATGATCGTTACCTCCGTGACCGGCATCAATTACCACAATAAATTCCTTGTTTTTCGCCGAAAGTGATAGTGGAGAAGCTACCACACTGATGCAAAGGATAATAAGGAAAGGAAATATCTTGTATGTTATAGATTTCATGATATAGTATTCATATATTTTAGTGCAAAGGTACGGAATAGCGCTAAATTATAAAAATATTCACAACTAAAATCTGTTAAATAGACTAATTATTGTGTTTTTTGGGATAATATTAAATGCCCTTTATTTTTACTGATTTAATGATTATTAGTGTAATTATTAATGCCTAGTAGTAATCTAAACAATAACCTTGTATCTAAAGAAATTCTAAAACAATACATTACCCGCGCAACAAATTATATCAATATTTTAATATCTATGGTTTGTTGTGCTTTTTCAAATAAAGAAAATATCTTTCAACTACAACTATTAAAGTATTATTTCTATAATAAGATTCGTATGATACTATTTAACAAATTTATGACTGACCAAAACAATTATTTTCAGAATAACCTAAATCTCTTCAAAAGGCTTTCCAACAATTCTTTCAATTCCAAGGACTATATGTGCACACGCTTCGGCATCAGCAATAGCATTGTGATGATTATTTAGATCAAATCCGCACGCTTTAGCCACTGTTGGAAGCTTATGATTTGGCAGTCTGAACCCAAATGCGCGACGACTTTTCATATATGTGCAATAAAATTTATAGTCAGGATAAGGCAAATTGTAATGACGGAATACTGCTTTAAGACATCCTTCATCAAACCTGCTGTTATGAGCAACTAATGGGAGCCCTTCTATTTTTGGAGCGATATGAGCCCAAACTTCCGGGAATTTTTGTGCCGGATCAGTTAATTCCCTGGTGAGACCATGAATTTGCACAAATTTAGGGTTATAATAGTTTGGAGTTGGATGAATAAGTTGATAAACTGATTCGGTTATCAATCCGTTTCTTACTATTACAACGCCAACGCTGCACACGGAATGTGGATACCCATTGGCAGTCTCAAAATCTATTGCGGCAAAATCTTTCATATCAATATAACGTGAAAACAGATAAAATTAATATCTTTGTCAAAAATTTCAATAATGGAACTTTTTGCACCTGAATATTATGATTTCATTTTTGCACATAGCAAAGATGATGTCACCCGATTAAGGATGAAGTATCATAATATTATCCCTAATAAGATTCTCGATTCAATCCTCGTACAGATAGAAGGAAGAAGAAAATTTTCAACTAAGTTGAGAAGCATTCTCAAAAATCCGAAAGTAATAATTCCATCTATATCAATTGGTGAGCAAGCTACTAATTCAGAAGTAGCTGAATTTCATGCATCACTATGTCAACAAAATGGACGCGTGCTTGACATGACTGCCGGCATGGGAGTTGATGCTTTTGCATTTAGTAAGAGTGGCTGTAAGGTTGTGGCTATTGATATGAATGAGGATGCAGTGGTTGCAGGACTGCACAATGCAGAGGTCTTAGGTCTGAAAGATATTACCTTTATCTTAGGTGACAGTGTCGAATATCTGAAAAATTGCAATGAAAAATTTTCTCTGATCTTTATTGACCCCATGCGTCGCAATAATGAGCGCAGATTCTATGCTCTCAAAGACTGCTCTCCTGACATTACTAATATACTGTCTCTTCTCAAATCGCATTCTTCGAGAGTGATTATTAAAGCATCTCCTATGCTCGACATTTATTCGGTAGTAAATCAACTTAAATATATTAGCCGATTACTTGTCGTGTCGCATAATTCGGAATGTAAAGAGATTCTTATTGACCTGAATTTTGATCTCTCGGCAGATAATTCTCCTCAAATATCTGCCATTGATTTAAAGAAAGAAAAATGCGAAATATTTCATGGTAATTTGGGAGTAAAAAAATCTCTCACGGTCAGTTATCTTGATATATCTGAGATAGACGAACTTATTAATAATGAAAATGCATATCTCTACGAACCTAATCCTTCAATTATGAAAGCTGGATTATGGAATGCACTCCCCTACTCAGATGATGAATTACGTCTACTTAGTCCCAACACTCATCTCTTTATTGGGAAAGAATATATTGAGGATTTTCCAGGGAGAAAATTCAAAGTACTCTCTCATCTTGATAAGCGTGGTATAAAAGTCCTTAAGGGTGAAAGACGAAATGTACTGGTAAGAAATTATCCTCTCACAGCCGATGCTCTACGTAAGAAAATCGGAGTAAAAGACGGAGGTGATAATTTCATTATAGGTATTAGAGTAGGATGTGCCCAAGTACCGGCAATCTTTGATACTATAAGAATTTAAGCAAAGGCTGTGTCCAAATTTTACGAGTTTGAACACAGCCTAATATGCTTTTAAAATCTTTTTATTTAAAATTTAAATCCTGCTGATAGTACGATTTGATGATTGTTAAGGCTTAACGTAGCTTCAGGACTTGGCATTACTGCATCGTAAGATGGAGCATAGGGGTGGTATTGGGCTGTCTGATGTTTATAGACGTAGGCAGCATCAATATAGAACTTACCAACACGGTAGCCTAAACCACAGGTGATGTAATTGGTATCATTTTGCACATCATACTGAGGACGTGTACCGTCAAAATAGATTTCGGCAGAACCATTCTTAAGTTCCTGTGTGACAGGAGAAGAAACGAAACTATAACCTGCACGTATAGCCAATGCCGGGATGATTCTATACTCAACACCAAGACGAATCTTATTAACTGCCTTATAATATGTCTTTATATCTTGATTCTGATAGAAATAACTATTCAACGGTTCATAAGGATTGTCATAATTAAAATAGCCGTTATTATTTACATCTGAAAGGTGCATCCCATTATATGGCATCCATTCATAGTCGGCACTGATGATTAGATTTTTTCCAATCACACCGGCTGCTGAAGCAATTAGTCTCCATGGGGTACGAAATTTATAAGTATTGTATCCATCATTGCCGTTATTGGTTTCAGCACTACCCGGACGGATGTCATTACCATAAGTATAATTAACATTACCATAAAAATAGTTAGTCATATTATAATATGTCGGCGTATGGAAAGCAAATCCTAATCTAAGCTCCTGAATCGGTTTGAAAATAAAACCTAATTTATAATTAAACCCATTACCTTGAGTTGAAAGGTAATTATACAGATTCCAGTCAGCAGAGGTCTGTCCTACATTGTGTTGAAGATTCGTAACGTATGCATTGTTAAGTTTTTCACCCCAAACAGATTGAGAAGTATAATTAAAATCAATAATGTCAAACGTCATACCCCAGAACAGTTTATCATAAAAATTACCACCAATTGAGATATTGTAGCTATCAACAGCACCGGTGGTAAGAGTTGAAAACCATCCACTACCTGAAGTACCATTTCCAAACTGACCTGTCCAGTGAGTCTCATCGTCAGAAATATTTTCCGGCTCTATAAGATAAGAATCATAACCGAGGATAGAAATCCATGGGGCTTCAAATCCACCATCCGTTGGATAATATGGATCATAATAATTCGTTGTTTTTACATCGCCTTCGGTCACCCCGCTGTTATTTGATACACCTGCAATGTAATTGCTCATCGAGTTGCGCAAATCTTTTATTGAGCCTGCCGTTTTTCGGTTGAAAGATGTGCTCTTGTTGTAAGTGAATCCGAGGTTGATGTTAGGCACGACATCAGAGTTTAGGTTGATAGTACCGACCATGCCAATGTTGTTGAGTAAAAACTTTGTGTTAGTTAAATTTGTACTTAACCCTTGACTTTTTGAGGAATTTGACTGAGCATCTATATCTACGGTAAATCCAATATCGCTTCTACGGTAAACTCCGATACCGCCGGGATTCTGCGATAATGTACTGAGATCTGCTCCCAATGCACCGAATGCACCACCCATTGACATAAACCTGGCAGTACCTTTTAAATCTGTCTGACTATAATTGTAAGCGTCGAATGCTCCCTGAGCAGATGCAAGCGAAGTCGAAGCTAACAATGCCGAAGTAATTAGGAAATATTTTTTCATAAAGTTGGAATTAGACATATTCTCAATTATCTATGACCACCACTGCCACGGCTTGATCCGCCTGAGCGTGCGCCTCCTCCAAAACCTCCGGAAGAACGACCGGCACTGCTACTACCGGAACGGTAACTACTATTATTGTAGTTGCTGTTTTGGCGTGATGAGGAAGATGAAGAGTTACTTCTATGGTTGCCGGTGCTTATGCTGCTATTGCCATAACGGTTACCACCGGATGTCACGTTGCCCGAAGGACGACTTGTAGTAGTGTTAGAAGTATTTCCGTATCTGTTGCTACCGTTCGAATTAAATGAGCCATCGTATCTGTGCGCTGTAGTACCGCGGTTACCAACTGTTCCAACATTAGTACCTATTCCGGAATATCCTCTGTGGTTATTTGAAGAATATCCGCTGCTTGAAGCCACGCCTGTAGACGAAGGCCGAGAAGTTGTCACACCGGAAATAGCAGAATTCCCTCTATGCGGTGCTCCAGAAGCGCCACCGCCGCCATAACCGGGGCGTGCTCCCGTAGCCCAGTCTCGTCCGGCTCCGGTACGATGGTTTCCATTTGGTCTGTAATTAGCATAATTCCAATTACCTCCCCATGCAGGACTCCAACCGGGGTTCCAACCCCAGCCCCAGCCATACCAAGGATCATACCATCCGGGGTTCCAGCCCCATGAATACCATGGATCATACCAGCCAAAACTGATATTCCAACCCCAAGGGTTGCCCCAACTTACTCCCCAATAAGGATTTCCCCAGGAGTATGCATAATAAGGCCAGGTAGAATAATATCCATAAGAAGGAACAATCGTAGGATAATAACCATCATAAATAATCTCCACATTGCCATAAGAATTTGCTAATACATCCTCAAGAAGGTCGGCGTTGTCAAGTACAATTGTGGGATTATAAAATCGCTGAATATTTGCTGTGCGTGTAAAGTCTTCTCCATTTTCTGCAGCAGACCCGATCGTGTCAACAGGTGAATAAAAATATGTTTCTCCACGTCTGTTATACGCATCTACATCAACATCGGCAAAGTTTTCAACATAATATTTTGATACTTTCTTATTACTCTTTTTTACCTCATTTGCAGGCTTATCTTTCTTAGGATTGTAATAGATATCATCATAAACATCCTGTGCCATGCCACAGAGTCCGAAAGATAAAATTAGGGTACTTAGTATAAATATTTTTTTCATGCTCTTATATACTTTACTATTAAGACACTTTAAAGGCCTTAAAGTTTAACACACTTTTTATTTTATAACAAAAATACATATATTTCGCCAAACACACAAATCTACGTTATAAATCCTAAAATTTGAGATAAAAATTTTGAGTTAACTCCCGATATTCCTCAGTGGGGACTCCACGTTCAACTTCTAAAATTAAGAAGCTTCGGTATATCTCTTTCTCCTCTCTTCCGGCTTCATACAATACCCGCTTTGATAAAATTCCCTTTCGTCCGATTATATCAGTTATACGATGCACATGAAGACCGCTCTCCTTGGTAGCAGTGAGTACTTCATCAAGCATTTCTTTAGGAAAAATTTGAGAAATTTTCCCTTTTTTAGATAATATGCCTGCTCCACGCCTGATAAGTGACTCCGGAGATAGCGCTCCTATATGTCTGGCTTTCATTCGTGCTGAACTCTCTGAGTTCACACCTGAATTGAAGAAAGGAGGATTAGAAATAATCATATCGAAAATCATACCGTGAAGCTGAGAAAAGTCCTCACACTTTGCAGTGATACGTTCAGCCCAGGGAGATAAGAGTATGTTATCGCGAGCCTCGTCTACTGAAGGTGGGTCAACGTCAATCGCAAGAATTTTTGCTTTTTCATTTCTCTGAGCCATCATCAATGCTATTAGGCCACAACCGCATCCGACGTCAAGTATTCTTTTCGCATCGGTCACGTCTGCCCAAGCTCCGACGAGCACTCCGTCTACACCAACTTTCATGGCGCTTTTTGAGTGTGACACACTAAAATGCTTGAATCTGAAAAGTCGCTCACGTTTCATTTTGCAAATTTAATATCAAAAATGAAATTTTTAGCTAAAATTTTGATCTTTGATTTCAATTAAAAGCATTATCTTTGCAAAGCTTTTTTTGCAATCAAAATTCTTATGAAGATAAGTGACCACATTCTAGCAGACTTTTCCAACTCAGAACCTCAGAAAATAAATAAGGACGGCAGCCGAATGCCGACTGTAGCAATAAGAGATTCTGTTATGTTTCCTTATTCTACTATTAGTTTTACTGTTGGCAGGGAGAAATCTCTCAATGCCGTTAAGAAGGCGAAAGAGGAAAAGAGACTTGTATTTCTCGTTACTCAGAAAGATCCTAATATTGATGACCCTAAAGCCCGCGACCTATATCGTATGGGAGTAGGAGCTGAAGTTCTGAAGATTGTAACACTGCCGGATGGAAGTAATACCGTATTTGGAGTGACACATGAACGCTTAAAGGTTAAGAATTTTTATTTAAAATCAGAAATGATTGAGGCTAACGTTGAGTCGGTAGTGTCCGAAAGAGTCGAAGAAAACAGCTCGGTCTTCAAGACATTTTTCAATAGCCTCAATGAGATATATTTAAATATGATCAAGATGCTGCCCTCCCAAGATGCGGCAGAGCTGCGTTTTGCTGTTGATAATCTACCCGACGAATGGCAGAAAGTTGGCTTCATGGTCTCTCATTCACCGCTTTCTGCAGCGGAGAAAATGACCATACTTAAGAAGTTTGGCACTGAAGATGGTATGATTGATATACTTCACTTCATGGTTGATGCATGCAAGGTGCTCAACTTTAAAGACGGTATCAACAGTATGGTCAATGAAGAACTCACCCGACAGCAGAAGGAGCACTATCTTCAGCAACAACTGCGTATTATTCAGGATGAACTGGGGGGAAGTACTGAAGAGCGAGAAGCTGCTGAACTTCGTGAGCGCGCCAAAAAGATGGTGTGGAAGCCCGAAGTACAGATGGTATTTGATAGAGAACTGAAGAAGATGGAGCGCTTTGCTGTGCAAAATCCGGAATATTCCATTCAGTACAATTATCTTGAGACGATGCTTGATCTGCCGTGGGATAGAATGTCAGGAGAAGATTTCACCTTGTCAAAAGTTAGGAAGATTCTTGACAAAGACCATAGCGGCCTTGATAAAGTAAAAGAGAGGATTGTGGAGCAAATGGCAGTGGTGAAGTTGCGAAAAGATATGAAGTCGCCCATAATCTGCCTTGTTGGTCCTCCGGGAGTTGGTAAGACCTCACTGGGAAAATCGGTAGCTGAAGCCCTTGGACGTGAGTATGCAAGGATTTCGCTTGGAGGTCTTCACGATGAAGCTGAACTTAGAGGACATCGACGCACTTACATTGGGGCAATGCCGGGACGCATAATTTCAGCTCTAAAAAAAGTAAAATCAGGCGATCCTGTGATAGTACTTGATGAAATAGACAAAATCGGTAAAGATTACAAAGGCGATCCGTCACAGGCTCTGCTTGAGGTGCTTGACCCGGAGCAGAACAATGCTTTTCATGATAACTATCTTGACGTGGATTATGATCTGTCGAATGTGCTTTTCCTTGCCACAGCCAACGATCTTTCCACAGTCTCCGGGCCTCTGCTTGATCGCATGGAAATTATTAACATACCAGGATATTTGCCGGAAGAAAAGATTGAGATTGCTTCAAAACATCTCGTGGCAAAAGAACTTGAGGCTCACGGACTGGAGCCAGAAGAGATAACATTCACTCCCGAAGCCCTGAGAATGATGATTGACGGATATACCCGTGAAGCCGGTGTGCGTCAATTGCGTAAGGTTATAGCTAAGGCATTGCGAAAAATTGCCTGTAAGAAAGCCGAGGAACAGGAATATCCGCGCGTTGTCACTGTTGAAATGATTATCGACCTCTTGGGACAACAGAAGACCCGCCCCGAGAAATATGAAGGTAACGATTATATAGGTGTAGTTACGGGACTTGCTTGGACTCCGGTCGGCGGTGATATTCTCTTCATTGAAACATCACTAAGCGACGGGAAAGGCGAAAAGCTCACACTCACCGGCCAGCTTGGAGATGTGATGAAAGAATCTGCCGTCATAGCACTTCAATATCTTAAGTCTCATGCTGCTGATTACGGTATTGATCCGGAGCTATTTACAAAGAAAGATATACACATCCACGTGCCGGAAGGAGCGATACCCAAAGACGGACCGTCTGCAGGTATTACCATGCTGACATCGTTGGCATCAGCCTTCACAGGACGCAAAGTGCGCGAACGGATTGCAATGACAGGCGAGATGACGCTCCGCGGTAAAGTGCTTCCCGTCGGTGGCATTAAAGAGAAGATACTTGCAGCAAAAAATAGCGGAATCACAACAATAATTATGTCGAAAGAAAACGAACGCGACATACTTGAGATTGAAGACAAATACCTTGACGGACTCACCATCCGCTACGTAACTGACGCCGCCGAAGTCCTCAACTTCTCCCTCCTCTAAAATATATAAATAAGTAAATTTATTTCAGTTTGTCATAATAGAATGTAATGGATTAATTTTCAGTAAATTAATCCGTTACATTCTATTCCAGGCTTCCAAATATACCTCTGCTATTATACCATTAATAAATATTTTGATCTTCCTCAATTATTTGATATATAGATCACTCTATTAACATCTCCCTGAAATACCAATTCATTAGAGATAATGTTCCAGTTAATTAATCGTTCAAATTTTTCATTCTTTTTATCGTAGAAATTTTCAGGATTGAATAACAAAATGTAACATGTCCTTTCATATTCTTCGGATGAGTCTAATATAAAATAATCCAAATTAAGTGTTTGATTGGGGATTATGCGCAAATATTCAATCTTGTCAGGTCTTAATCTATCAATATTATAATATGAAATAGCATCATGGTTGAAAATTCCATCCTTAGTAACAGTATACAATTTCATTCCATAAGAGGTGGGATTAGAGTTTTCTATAGAATAGAAATAAGTTGAATCATTTGAAAAATTCTTTTTTACAATTACTTCAGTATTATAATTATTGTTTATTATACTGTTTCTAATTTGAGAAGCTATAAAAAAGGAAAGACTATCATTCACTTCTATACTTCCTCCTTTATGCATAACACAATGAGAGACATGCACTGGCGTAGTCTCAAAGCCTATATCTTCTTTTAAAATAGTAAGGAATTTATTAAATCTATCAAATAATGTGCTTTTTTGTTTGTTTACAATCTCCTCAGGGCTTATAGTTGCTATTCCCTTGAACTTATATACTTCGCCATTTTTGACGTTCTTTATTGATACTTTATAATGAGGATCTTTTAGAATAAACTTATCGTTAGAATATAATTCTTTACCTTTGACAGGATACATTTCGTTTCCTTGATGGGATAAAATGACCCCTTTATCTGCATTAAATACTGTATATGAAAGTTTTTTAAGATTATTTTGTGCACATATAAGGGTAAAGTGAAAAAATATTATAATACAAATAATAGTTCTAATCTGTTTCATAATTTTGTATAATTATTTATGTACTTGTAGTATAAGTCAACAATAATAATAGTAACGATAAAAGGTGAAAAATCACAATAGTAACTATACTTGCAGAATAATAATGTACCTATTACTGCAAATATTATTACAGAGGTAATAAATAGGAGAAGCCATTTGATTATACTCTTCAATAGATTTCTATGCTTGTCTTCTGATTGGCATCTTAGTTTAAACCAATAAATTGCAAAAATTGCAAGAATAAAACATAAAATATATTGTATAATCTTTGGGGTCTGATGCAGTATCCTTTTATCAATTAGAAAATTGATTATATGTGCATGAATCATAAGGCCCGATATACTGCTTCCTAAAGGAGTCAAATGTTGATCGCTCGTATGCCGGGTACCACCTATAAGAACGATTTTATTCGAAATTGTAGAAGCAAGTATTATACTATCATTATTTTTCAGATTTAAAAATTGAAATCCTTGTATTGCATCCTCATCTTCTAATTTTAAAGTTGTAAAATTAATCAACATCTCTTTTGGGAGATTTTCTATAGATAGATTTTTGTCTAATTTCTTAGCAATTACAAATGAAAAAGCATCAATGGATTGATTATCTATTTGATATCTTGGTTTAAACGTCCTAATTACATCTCGGACATTTGGAAAGCTTACAACCCCATATTCCTTATTTTTATATTGATCGCGAAATATACTATAATTATAGACTTCAGATCCATTTTCCATTTCTTGATATTCTACAGGTAAGACTATATTAGGAATAGATTGAATAGTTTTCACTAACCTACTATCTATTACCGAATCTTCTTTTGTGATAAAAGAAATATCTAATCCAATTACCTTTGGATTCATATTACTTATAGTCCTTAATATTTGAGATATGTCACTTCTCGAATAATCAGTTATATCAATTATCTCAAACTTCCCATTATCTATAGAATTGGTTCTTGTATTTTGCCATATAGCTGTATAAAAATCAGACATCTTGTCTATATTCCGATTCGGAACAAATGGAATAGAAACAGTTTTAAGAGCCAAGAAAGCAATGCCTAACAGATCAATTATAATTACTATAAGTGTAATTAATACTGCTTGAATAATAATTTTAGCGTTTATTCTCCTCATTATTTTTGTTATTTTTACAAACAGCACGAACACTTCTACCATTCCACCTATACCCATTATCTGAAAGAATAACAGAAGAAGCGTTTTTCATCTCTGCTAAATCATCCGTGGTGAAATCCATATCTGGTAAGCTTCAAAGCACATATCTTTTCTTAATTCTGATGCCCAAAATTTGCCGTATTTCCCTACATCAATCACGTTATCATCATTTATATACCCGGATAATGGCAAAAAGATTTTATTCCCATTAATGTTACTGACAGCCCAATAGCCGATTATTCCATTTATTTCACCACCAACCCAATCACAAGATTCTATTAATTTATTGATTTCACTCTTGGTTGGTATTCTCCATAACTCACCCCATTCGTGATGTGCTACATCATCACTAATTTCTAATTGCACATCATCTTTGTTAAGTGGATTTACATCACCTACATACTTCGTAAAATCAAAAAGGGCTTTGTTTTTATCTTCTATGGTATTAAATTCTGTGTCGGCTAATGTCTCTCCTGCAAATTTATACGTCATTATATTATAACAGGATTTGGGATATATTTCACCCCAAGCAAAATACTCCCCAAATCCTTCAGGACACTCACTTCCAATGTTGCAGGTTGCCCAGTTAACTGACAATCCAAGATCTACATATTCATGATTGTTAATTTGGTTATTACTTTTTAGTTCACGGTGTTTAAATATCCATAATGACCTT